>DAOVLD010000199.1 GCA_030631445.1 Bacteroidota bacterium | reverse complement strand
CATTGTGTCCTTTAACACTTGGTCCGTTCAGATATGCCTCCTCAAGACATTCTTTAATAGGAATAGGATTCCTGTAGGCAGGTAACCCGCCCATGATGGCGCATTCACCAAACGATATAAGGATATTACAATTTATTCTGAAATCTTTCAGAACATGTACGTTCTCACTGTTGCAACATCCTCCCTCGATCAGTCCAATATCACATTCTTTAGTAAAATTCTTGATATCGTCAATGGGGGATTTATTGAACTCAACCAGCTCAATCAAATCCAGTATCTTTTCGTCAATATCAAGTAATGACATATGACATCCGAAACATCCGGCTAATGTTGCAGTTGCTATTACTGGTTTACTCATAATAAATTCTCCTTAAAATTGAGTTTCTTAATGTTTATATTCGCTTCCGATGGGTTCATGATCGAATTTTCTTTGTCCAATCGGTGTTCTGAAGCCCTTTTCGCGTGGAAGTATGGATCCCACGGGGCAAACTTCAACAGCTTTTGCAGCCAGTTTGTCTGTTAGTTTGCTTCCCAGTACAGGATCAACATTTACCTCAACATATTTACCTCTTCCGTAAAATGCAAAAACACTCCTCCCTTTTTCGTCTTTAATTGTACGGATACATCTTTTACATCTTATACATCTGTTCTGGTCTTTGAGTATTTTTGGGTGACTGGCATCAATTTCTCTTTTTGGAAACTGATAAGTGAATCTGGGAACCATCATTTGAAACCTGTAGGCAAGAGCCTGAAGTTCGCAGTTACCACTCATCTCACAAGCAGGGCAGAAATGGTTTCCTTCAACGAAAAGCAATTCAATTATCGATTTTCTCAGATCGTTTATTTCCTCTGTATTATTTTCAATTTCCATTCCATCTGCTACCGGTGTGGTACATGCCGTAGCAAATTGTCCATTGGTCTTGATTGTACAAATCCGGCACGATCCCTGGGGTTTTACACCTTCGTAATTACATAAAGTCGGAATGTAAATATCATTTTCTTTAGCAGCTTGTAAAATTAAAATGCCTTTTTCAGCCACGCATTCTTTTCCGTCAATGGTAAAGTTGATTATATCAGCCATTATTTTAGATTGTTTATTTATTATAAATTCGGAACTCTTGTTGTTGCTTCACACGACTCACTTACAGCTTGTTTCAGATTAAATCCTGTTTCATATTCTTTTCCTCTTTCCAGTTTTTCTTCGTATAGGTATCTGAAATTTTTCAGGCTTGTCAGTATTGGATTGGCTGCAGTATGACCTAATCCGCAACGGTTTGTTTTCATTAATTTGCCCCAGCTTTGCAGATCTTCCAGATCGCTTGCCACACCATTACCACTCAGGATCTTTTCAAGCTTTTGTTTAAACAGGGGTATCATTGACCTGCATGGAACGCATGAACCACATGATTCTTCAATAAAAAAGTCTGTAAAATTAAGTACGACATTTTTTAGCAAATCCCTGTTGTAATTAAAAATAATGAATGATCCCCCGGTAACCAGATCACTATAGCAAAGTTTTCTGTCAAAATCCTCAGGTCCTATAAGAGAACCTGAAGGTCCGCCAACCTGGATTGCCTGAACGTTTATTGCTCCAACCATATCAAGGATGTCAGTTATTGTCAGTCCCCATTCCACTTCATAAATTCCGGGATATCTGCAATCACCTGATATACTGAGAACCTTAGTCCCTGTAGATACAGGGGTTCCAAGTGAACTATACCATTCACCGCCATTAAGCATGATCTTAACTATAGAGCAAAGGGTTTCAACATTATTTACAACGGTGGGGCAATCATTATATCCTTTTTCGACCGGGAATGGGGGACGGTCACGTGGCTCCCCTCGCTTACCTTCAACTGACTCAATCAGGGCCGATTCTTCTCCACAAATATATGCTCCTGCTCCAAGCTGGATCCTGATATCAAAATTGAATCCTTTTATACCTCCAATATCCTTGCCCAGCAGGTTTTTCCCCCGTGCTTCTTCAAGAATATTTTCAAGATAATGCTTAAGATATTTGTATTCATACCTGAGATATAGAATGCCTTCTGTTGCTCCAATAGAATATCCGGCAATCACCATTCCTTCAAATAAAAGTTTTGGTCTTTCGGTTAGTATCACCCTGTCTTTAAAAGTTCCCGGTTCTCCCTCATCTGCATTACAGAGAATGTATTTTTTATCTCCTTTGGCTTTACGGCAAAATTCCCATTTTAAACCTGTAGGGAAACCTGCTCCTCCACGTCCTCTGATATTTGATGTTTTAATCTCCTCAATTACCTGCTCAGGAGTTAGTTGCGGTAGGTTATTCATTATAATTGTTCCGGGATTATAATCATCACTTAATACAGGTCCCATTCTCATAATATTATTCCGGACGACAGAATTAAGATATTCAGATTTGTTTTGCCCGCCACCTAAATATGAAGAGTGCATTTTTTTCAAATCTTTACCGGCTCGCATGTCACGTACAATTTCTTTTACCCGGAAAGGAGTGAGGTGTATAAAAACATTGCCATTAATCAGGGCTGCAGGTTCCTGGTCACTCATTCCAATACAGGCAGTGTCAAATAAGCCAATAATTCCATCTTTGGTTACCTCACCAAACTTACAACCAGCTTCATTCTCAAAAGTTTCAGCAACTATTTGTCTGCCCATCATATTTGAAACTACACTATTGTTTAAATATATGGTGTATTTCCCCTGCGACTCTTTTGACAGGAAGTGATAAAAAGAAATAGTTTGCTCAACATCAACAAGGGATAACTCCAGCTTTTCTGAAATAATACTGACAGCCTCATCAGAAATATGATTCTCGTTGTCTTGTATCTCAATAAGGATATCCATCAACCTGGTTTTATCCCGATTGTATTTCCTGATTGCAGAATGTACCGTATTGTTTTCCATCATTTTAATAGCTTGAAATAATTGATATCCTTATTGTGAAATAATTAACAGCTAAAAGTAACAGCATTATATTTATAAACAAATGACAAATGTTAATTCAGGAATACTTAGAATGAATTCAATTTATACAATTTGTTGTAACAACAATGATAATAAATATATATGGCTGACATTTAGGTAAATACAGTCTGTTTTGTAAACGAATTAATCTGGCAATATTGCAGAGTAGTGATAAAAATCATTAATATTGACGAATAAAAATAAAGAATTATTTTTGGATTTCCTACCTGATATGTTGGGAAGCATGAAGATTACTTCTTTCTGTATCAAATTATTTGATTTGTTTTTATTACTAATTTAGCATCGCATTTTTAATTAATCAGACTAATGGACAATGGAACTTATGAAATAACAATAAAGGGACTGGTGCAGGGAGTAGGATTCAGACCGTTTGTTTACAGGATTGCCCATTATCATAATATAAAGGGCAGTGTTGAAAACCGGAATGATGGAGTTAAGATCATTGCCACAGGTAACAGATTTGATATTGACTATTTTATAATTTCCCTGGAAGAGAAAAAACCACTCGCATCAACAATCAAATCAGTTAATGTTAAACAGATCAGTTCAAAAGATTATCAAAAATTCACCATTGTTAAAAGTAAATCTGATTCAGATGAAATTACCGATGTAAGTCCTGATATAGCAGTTTGTTCTGCCTGCCTCGTGGATATGAAAAATCAACCACACCGGATTGATTATCCTTTTATCAATTGTACCAATTGTGGTCCCAGGTTCTCCATAATTAAAGATCTGCCATACGACCGGGACAAAACTACCATGAACGTTTTTCAAATGTGCGATGTATGTGCCGTCGAATATACGGATGTTATGGATCGCCGGTTCCATGCTCAGCCTGTTGCATGTCTGAACTGCGGACCACGGTATGAACTAATCTCAAAAGATGGGAAAACAGATAGTTTTGAGGAAGTTCTTAATAAAACATCAATGGTGATAAACAACGGTGGGGTTGTTACTGTTAAGGGAATAGGTGGCTATTTTATGGCTTGTAATGCCTTAAACGAAAAAGCAGTAAAACAACTCAGGCAATCCAAACTGAGGGAGGGGAAACCGTTTGCAGTGATGTTTAACGGGATAGAGACACT
>DAOVLD010000014.1 GCA_030631445.1 Bacteroidota bacterium | reverse complement strand
TTGGCACCTCGATGTCGGCTCGTCACATCCTGGGGCTGGAGAAGGTCCCAAGGGTTGGGCTGTTCGCCCATTAAAGTGGCACGCGAGCTGGGTTCAGAACGTCGTGAGACAGTTCGGTCCCTATCTGTTGTGGGCGTTGGAGATTTGAGAGGACCTGACACTAGTACGAGAGGACCGTGTTGGACAGACCTCTGGTGTACCTGTTGTGGCGCCAGCCGCATCGCAGGGTAGCTATGTCTGGAAGAGATAAGTGCTGAAAGCATCTAAGCACGAAGCTCGCCTCAAGATGAGATCTCCTTTAAGGGTCGTTAAAGACTATGACGTTGATAGGCTGTAGGTATAAAGGCAGTAATGTCAAAGCCGAGCAGTACTAATTACCCGTAAACTTTTTTCTGACGATTGTTTCTAATTTCTTTCAGCATGTTTTTAAAATATTTATGATCTTGAGGTGATTATAGCAATGGGGATCCACCTCTTACCTTTCCGAACAGAGAAGTTAAGCCCATTTGCGCCGATGGTACTGCGAAAGTGGTAGAGTAGGTCATCGCCGACTTTTTTTACAAAACCCCCCGGTAAAACCGGGGGGTTTTTTGTTTACTTACATCTCCTGAAATCAAACATTGATTATCCCTTTTTTATCTATCTTTGCTTTTTATGAAAAAAATTATTATCAGCTTCTGGATTCTCTCTCTTGGAGCAATAACTAATGCTTCACATTTTTTGCCGGATACAGTTCCGGAATCTTTGTATACATGGCAACTTGATGATGATTTTTATAACCTGTCACCGGTTGACCTGGATACAGTGTTGAAAAATTTTCAGGTATATAAACCTAATGATAAACTGAATCCACTAAATTCTGATATGGGAAACCTTGCCCTGGCATCACTGCCTGATAATTTTTTCAAACGAAATTATGATGATAAAACATTCTTTTTCAGGTATTATTTTCCTTTTATCCAATACCCAAATAAACAAACTTATGTAAATACAAAAACCCCATTCACCGAGCTGAAATTTACTACCGGTGGACAAAAAAAAGTCCTTGAACAATCCCTGAGAATTTTGCATACTCAAAATATTAACGAAAAATTTAATGCAGGAATTGATTATAAACTTTTCGGAAGTGAAGGACAATATGCTAACCAGAAATCATCTGTAAAAGCGTTAGCTCTGTTTACAAATTATGTTTCAGATAAATACAGGTTCCACGCTGCTTTTAATATTAATAATATCCTGATAAATGAAAACGGTGGCATTATTAATGACCAGGACCTTGGGAATATGGAAACACTCGATATCCCAGTTAACCTAGGGACAATAAATTCTGCCGCGTCATCTGTTAAAAATAAAACATTTATGATGTCACATGGTATTTTAATAGGTGGTGGAAAAAGTGATACAACTCATGCAGTTGATTCAACCGCCGTGGAAATTAATAAACCCAAAGGACTCGGATTACGAGGCAAATTATCACATGTGATGTTTTTCCAGAATGATGCAAAAAAACATATAGATGAAAGTCCTCTGTCAGGTTTCTACAGAGATATTTATTCCGACTCAACTATGACAATTGATTCTTTGTATGCCAGAACATTTTCAAATATATTAAGGTTTGATTTTCAAAGCGATCCGGACAGGAAATTTGCATTTGGTGGAGGTGTAGCTGCTGCAATTGAAATGGATAAATATAGCAACCTGCTGCCTGGAGACACTATTTACCACGAGGATGATTATTCTAATAAAAGCCTGTCAGGGTACATTTTCAATGACCTGGGGGAAAAGTTTAATTGGAAAGTTAAAGCCAGAAATTACTATTCCGGATACAAAGCAGGAGATTTTTTGCTTGACGGATCAATTAATAAATCATTCTCTGCAAAAAAAGGATTATCCACACTTGTTCTTGCCGGTAAGTTCGAAAGTAGAAGACCTGCCTACTGGATGAATTTTTATCATTCAAATAATTTTGTCTGGGAAAATGATTTTGATAATGTTATTGAAACAAAAATATCAGCAAGATACTCACATCCGGAAAGATTTCTTGAAGCCTCTTTTAATTATGTACTTATCGATGATTATCCCTATTTTGACACATTAGCCTATCCTGCACAAATAAACGGGTTGGCTTCAATACTCTCATTATATCTTGGTAAAGAATTCCATCTGGGAAAATTTCATTTCCTGAATAAGGTGCTTTTTCAGCAAACTGATCATCAGGATCAAATACCTTTACCGCTTATCAGCGTCTACAATTCAACCTATTTTGAGCATGATTTCTTTTTCAAATTAACCGGCGGACACCTGCTTGTTCAATTAGGATTTGATGTTTACTACAATACCCCTTACAATGCAATGGCTTATATGCCATCAACCGGACAATTCTATATTCAAGACCAAAAAGAATTGGGTAATTACCCTTATGTTAATGCCTTTCTGAATTTTAAATTGAAGCGTACACGCTTCTTTTTTATGTTCGATCATGTGAACTCCGGTTTTGCCGGGAATAATTATTTCTCTGTGCTCCATTATCCTCTAATTCAGCGGACTTTTAAGTTTGGTCTTTCCTGGACTTTTTATGATTAGAAAACATAGCTTCGCAAATCCTTTCCATTTATCGACTTGAAAAAATTTTCGTATATTGCTTTTGATGGTTTTTACAGGAGTAATAAAATATCTATGAACCGATTCATTTTTTTATTTCTAATGTCTATATTATTTCTTGCTTCATGTGGGATCAAGAGATCAGATAAATTAAATGAGAAAGGATCCTTTGTTGCAGATCTTGATGCTATCAGGGAAAAAGGGAGGATTGTAGCTGTTGTCGATTATAATTCTACTAATTATTTTATTTACCGTGGAGAACCCATGGGTTACCAGTTTGATATGTTGAAAGAATTTGCTGCTCACCTGGGCATTTATCTGGATATCCTCGTGGAGAACGATCTTGAAAAATCATTTGAATTATTAAACTCCGGGAGTTGTGATCTGATTGCTCTTAACCTTACAGTTACTCAAAAAAGGAAACAGCTAGTAAATTTTTCAATTCCTTTTTCTCAAACCAGACAGGTACTGGTGCAAAGGAAACCTGAAGATTGGCGGAAGATTCCATTGCATGAATTTGAAAAGCGGATGATCAGAAATCAGCTTAACCTTGCCGGAAAAACAATATATGTTCAGAGAAACAGCTCATTTTCCCAAAGGTTATATAACCTGGCAGAAGAAATTGGTGACACAATATATATAATTGAAGTAAAAGAAGAGGCTGAACAATTGGTTAAACTGGTTGCACAGGGAGAGATTGATTATACTGTATGTGATGAAAATGTAGCCAGAGTAAACAGGACATACTATCCGATGCTTGATATTGAAACAGCTGTCAGTTTCCCTCAGAATCTGGCATGGGCTGTCAGAAAAGAGGGATCGGACCGATTACTTGCAAACCTGAATCAGTGGTTAAAGGATTACAGGTATACCGCCGGCTTTAATATGATATATAATAAGTATTTTAAAAATCAAAAATCAAAACAAATAATCGAAAGTGATTTTTATGTATTAAATAGTGGCAAGGTATCTCCCTGGGATGATTATTTAAGAGAATTCAGTGACACACTTGGCTGGGATTGGCTCCTTCTTGCATCAATGATATATCAGGAATCACGTTTTGTCCCTGATGCTCATTCATGGGCAGGTGCATTTGGATTGATGCAGCTTATGCCTAATACTGCTAAACAATACGGTATAAATCGTAATTCTACACCACTGGAGAATATTGAGGCAGGTGTTAGATTTATTCAATGGCTTGGGGAGGTTTTTGAAGATAAAATAAGTGATGAGGATGAAAAAACAAAATTTATACTGGGTGCGTATAATGTAGGTTTGGGTCATATTCTTGATGCAAGGCGGCTGGCACGGAAACATAATCAGGATCCTGACAATTGGGATATTATTGCTGAAAAGCTTATTTTGAAATCAAACCCTGAATATTACCGTGATCCGGTGGTTAGATATGGTTATTGCCGTGGTGAAGAGCCGGTAAATTATGTAAGAGAAATACTTGACAGGTATGAGCATTATAAAAATATTATTTATAACGATCAGATATTATCTGAGAGGTAATTTCCATAATACTATTTCCTGAATTTCTTTACAAAACTTTCAACTTCCGGCACTCCACCCTGGTAAACAAGGTAGCCGTTATAGGGTTCACGTTCGGTTATTTCGTCGTTTATTGGTGATAGCATTATCCTTTTTACTTCAACCGGATCATCAGTTTGACCCAAAGCCCAGCCCAGCTTAATAAAAGCCACTTCAGGAAGCATATTCCCCGCAGGGATTACACCTTTGGCCATCATATCCCGTCCGGTATCATAAACAAACATATGTACATAACCCCAGATAGTTTGCAAAGTCATATAGATTGAAACACCTTTTTTGGTTGCTTTTTCAATAGCAGGATAAAGTTCTTTATTCACGTGTCCAAGTCCGGTACCTACAATCACAATTCCTTTATAACCTGCATCTACCAGCGAATTAAAAATATCTGGTTTCATGTTTGGATAGTAATAAAGCATTGTAACTTTTTCATTAAAGTACGGAAGGATCTTTACATTCCTGTCTTTCCTGCGTGGGTTATAGTTTTCTTTTATGGGTTTAACCTCATCCCGTGTTACTGTTGCAACAGGAATATCGCCAATAGTTCTGAAAGTGGAACGATATGAGCTATGCATTTTTCTAACCCTGGTACCCCGGTGAAGGAATCCATATTCATCCGAGGTGGGTCCGAACATACAGACTAAAGTTTCAGCAATGTCGCCATGACCGGCTGCATAAACAGCGTGCATTAGATTAAGTGCGGCATCAGACGAAGGACGGTCGGAAGAGCGTTGAGACCCAACCAGAATAATAGGAATGGGCGAGTCTTGTATCATGAAAGACAATGCTGCTGCGGTATGGTGAAGAGTATCGGTACCATGACCTATGATAATCCCGTCGATACCATTACTGATTTCCTTTCTAATGGCTTTAGCAAGTGTAATGTATTGAGCCGGGCCCATATTTTCGCTGAAAACTGCAAAAAGTTTTTCAGTTGTAAGATTACAAATATCAGCAAGTTCAGGTACTGCTCCGTATAGTTCGCCCGGCGAGAATGCGGGAATAACAGCCCCGGTACGATAATCAAGACGGGAAGCAATGGTGCCGCCTGTGCCGAATAATTTTACATTGGGCAGATGGTCGGAGTAAGGGAATTCTTTTTCGGGAATTTTGTAGTTAGCTTTTTGAAAGCCGGTCTCTTTCATCATTTTGATAGTGTCAATATCAATTCCAATATTATATCCGGTAGATATTTTAAGTACAATATGCCTGTCATCATCATTTTCTGAGCGGGGCAGAACAGTTCCGGTAAATTTACCACGGGTTGTTTCAATCGCTGTCTGTCCCCAAACTCTGACATTAAACTTTCTTAAAACCCCGAGAGCTTTACCTTTATATCCCTGAAAAATATCTTCAGCCATTGTTTGTTGTTTTATGTTTCATCTGCTTTCTCACCTCATTGCAACACACTTCTTAAATCTCTTAATATGTGATAGTTTATTTGTTTATTTGTTGATGAGTTTATTCGTAAGATTAAGTAACGATAAACATCTTAACTTCTAAACTCCTAAACTTATACACTTATAAACTTTTCATTACCTCATCACCTCATCACCTCATTTCCTCATCACTCTTCCTCTTTCTTTTTCCTCCTTACTCACCCACTCCCCTTACTTAACTACTCACCTGTTCATTCTTCCCTTTTGCCTTCTGCCTTTTGCCTTTTGCCTTCTTTTCCTAATCCTTATCATGATTATTCTGTACAATTTTTTCTATTTCTTCACTAAGCTTTTTCATTTCAACATTCCCGATTGCTTGTTTGTGTATCTGCCCCATTAACCAGTTTGCCGTATTTTTATTGTTATCAGAAAATTTTATTTCTTTGAATTTTTCGTAAAGAAAATCAATAGGTGCAAGCAATTCATCCATCGATTTTTTTCTAAAATTGATAATGATCAACACTGAGTTGAACTCCATGTCCGGATGTTCATATATTACAGGAAGCATCCTTTTTGCAATTGAAGGTTGAAGCTTTTCGTTGTGAATAAACTTAAATAAGCCGTAAATTTTATTATAACTAAAATTTTTGTGCTGAGGCATTTTCCCTTCAATATTCTTGAATGTATGACCCCAAAAGACACCCAGAAACTTAGGATCGAAACCAAATTTCAGGTTAATTTGCTCGATCATTGATACAAGATTTTTACTTAAAAGGTAATGATAAGTATCTTCAGGGATTCCCCATTCCTTCATTTGCCTGAACCTTTCAGCAACTTTTTGAGGTAAATTTTCCTGAAGGGATTCAATATAATCTGCTTCAAGGGAAATAGGCGCAGAATCAGTATCGGGGTACATGCGGTTGGCACCGGGAAGTACTCTTTTAAATATAGTTGTACCGTCAGGGTTTGATTTTCTTGTTTCATTTGGCACCCCCTCAAATGCCATCTGACATCGTTCCTCAACTGTTTCAAGAGCGGTAGGGATATCCTCTTTTGGTCCCCATAATACAATCAGTGCATCATCTTCTTTTAGTTCAATAATTCCGGAAATTATTTTCAGATCTTTGTTATTAATACGATCTTCAAGCATTTCGGTGTGGATCATATTTGGTTTTTCAATGCAGGCAATAACTTTCAGCCTGTTAGTTATTTCATCTGCAAATATTTTTCCCGGCTGGGTGAAATGAGACAGAATGCCTTTAAAAGAAGGAAGGTTAATGGCATATATTTCAAAATTATCATTGTATGCTTTTTGTATATGTTCATCTTCCAGACCCAGGTCACGAGGATCAATTTTTTTCGATCTGATTTTCCATTTTTTCCTGTTTATAACTCTCTCTTTCAGAAGTTCCCGGATGTGCAGAAGGGAAAATTGTCTGAATGCTTCGTTATGAGAAAGTTCAGGTATCCATTTGTTGTGTGAAACACCTTTAATTTCAACCCTGCTTCCTCCGCGGCAGCTAACATTAACATCTTCACGTCCTGATCCGATACCTATACGCACTTTCCCTGTGCTACGATTCAAAAACCTGATATATTCCGCAGCTTCCCTTAGCTCATCAGGAGTTTCCATATCAGGATATGTAACGGTTTCGATCAATGGCATTCCCAGTCTGTCTGTCTTGAAAACGCGGATATGCCTGATATCCGATACCTCACGGCAGGAATCCTCCTCAATACTTAACTGGAGAAGTCTGACTTTCTTGTTTTTTAGTTGAATTTCACCTTCAACTCCAAGGATAGCTGTTCGCTGGAATCCGGTTGGGATACTGCCGTCAAGATATTGTTTCCGTGTTATATGAACCTCACCGACTATGTTCAGTCCGGATAAAAGTGATACTTCAAGTGCGATCTTAAGCGCTTCTTTATTTATGGGGAAAGGAGGAGTGTCATCTATATCATATGTACAGGCGGTCTGGTTATTGATCCGGTATATGATCTGCTTCCGGGTTTTATATTCCATCAGGGCTGTGCCATCGTATTCTCCTAGTTCGCTCAGGGTAGGTCTCATGTGACGGATGATCTCGGCATTGTAATCATCATGTTCGTGATATATGCCTGCAGGACAGTGACAAAACAACTTCTTTTTTGTTTTTAGTTGTTGATGAACCTCTAAACCTGACTTGAAGCCTATTCTTTTATAATCGTCCGGAGTTGCTTTCTTACGAGTCACATAGCCAATCTCCGACCGGGTTTTTTCGTAGTTCTTTTTAGGACTGAATCTTTTTTTCACCTGTGGATCAGTTGATAAATTTATGAAAAATACGAATTAAATACCTGCTAATCAATTATATGTGACTCAAGATTTAATTCCTGTGATTCCCCAAAATTAAACTTGTTTTACGTGATAACAAAGAAAGCTGGTGAAAAACATATGGAAGAGCGAAGAGTAAAGAGCGAAGAGCAAAGAGCAGAGAGTGAAGAAGAAGAAGTCATACAAGAGTCATACGATAGTCATACAATTGTTAAATGATTGTTGTTAAAGAAGTCATTAAGTGGTTATTAAGATAAAATAATCACGTGATTAATAACGTAATTAATTCGTCTAATAAAAGGCTTGGCAGCAATGCTGCGTTTCATGTTTTTTGTGAATCTTAATCGAACCGTATTGCTTTAACGGGAGTAATTTTAGCCACCAGGTGAGATGGAATAATAAGCATCAGAACGATAAGAATGAGTGTGCCGGTATTTAGCATTAAAATGTAAGAAATATCAAGATTTATTGGTACAGTTGACAGGTAATAGGAAGCCTCGTCAAGTTTCATAAAACCGGTTTTTTGCTGAAGTATTGCAAGTCCGATACCAATCAGGTTTCCCCATAAAAGTCCTTTTGAAATAAGAAAAGCAGATTGGTAGAGAAATATTTTCCTGATACTTAAGTTATTGCTTCCAATTGCTTTAAGGATACCGATCATATTAGTGCGTTCAAGTATAAGAATAAGCAGACTGGAAACCATATTGAAACCGGCAACCAGCAGCATCAGTGTCAGGATAATCCATACATTTGTATCCTGCAAATTCAGCCAGTCGAATATCTGAGGATATTTCTGAATAATATTTATTGTACTCAGGCGCGCTCCTTCCTCATTAATGTTCACACCCACAGTTTCCATTACGAGATATGTCATATAATCAAGATCATTGAAATTATCTATACTAATTTCAAACCCGCTTACCTGATTTTTATCCCAGTCGTTAAGTTTTCTTATGTGCCCGATATCAGCCAGCACAAATATCCTGTCAAATTCCTCAAGACTGGTGTTATAAATTCCCGATATAGTAAATTTCCTCATGCGAGGGGGATCCTGAATAAAGTACATGACAAATGAATCATCAGTTTTAAGATCCAGGAGATCGGCAATATATTTTGATAACAACACTTTGTTTGTCCGGGCAGAATCAGATACATGGAAAACATCTCCTTCTGTCAGATTTTTCCTGAAAAAAGTCCAGTCAAAACCGGTTCCAATCCCTTTTAATACAACTCCCTGTATTTCTTCCTCTGTTTTAATAATTCCTGCTTTAGTTGCGAAAACCTGGATGTTTTTTATCCCGGGTTTATTTTTCAGAACATTAATGAATTCTTGTTTGCCGGAAACCGGAACAGTTTCATATGACATGTTGCTGTCGTAGTTAAGTACTTGGATATGAGACCCGAAACCAATGATCTTTTCCCTTATCTCATTCTTGAATCCGGTAACAATTGCAGTGGAAAGTATCATTACTGCTAACCCAAGGGCAATTCCCAGGATGGCAATAAAAATAATCGGTCTGGATATCCTGTTATCACCTTTTTGGTCAGAAACCAGTCGTCTTGCTATGAATAATTCAGTGTTCACTTTAATAATTTGATGAGCAAAGGTAGTAAAAAGTCGGCAGTCCACTCCACGGTCAACAGTCGGCAATTGGCAGTTGGCAGTTGGCAAAAAAGAGCAGATAGCGTAAAGTACATGACTAAGGATTAAATGAAGGTATAGCTCATAAATAATAAATTAACAAATTAACCAATTAACAAATCAACGAATTAATTTATGATTAGTGATTATGAATATTTTTTCTTTTTTTTACCACGAAATATTTACAATGAGAAATAAAAGCAATTCTTTAATAAGAGTATTTGTAATAATACTTTTTGCTGTTATATGGAAGGGTGTTTTAACAGGACAGGTTATTACAGGGGCTGCACGTACAGGAGAATATCTTGCTTTGCTTAATGGGAAAAAGGTTGCTGTTGTAGCTAACCAGACTTCAATGATAGGTGAGACCCATCTGGTGGATAGCCTGTTGTCACGGGGGATTAATATAAAAAGGATTTTTAGTCCCGAGCATGGATTTCGTGGTACTGCCGGTGCGGGTGAACATCTGGATGATTACAATGACGAAAAGACAGGATTAGCTGTAATTTCACTTTATGGCAAGCACTATAAGCCTGTTAAAGAGGATATGGAGGGGTTGGATATTGTGTTGTTTGATATTCAGGATGTAGGGTTGAGGTTTTATACATATATTTCTACCATGCATTACGTAATGGAAGCCTGTGCTGAGAATAATGTTGATTTTTTAGTACTTGACCGCCCAAATCCCAATGGTTTTTATGTTGATGGTCCGGTGCTTGATACTGCCTGGCGATCGTTTGCAGGTATGCACCCGGTGCCTGTAGTTCATGGAATGACTGTTGCTGAATATGCACAGATGATCAACGGAGAAAGGTGGCTGAAAGATAGCTTAATATGTAAACTATATTTCGTTAAGAGTAAAAATTACACCCATAAAACTTATTATGATTTGCCTGTAAAACCCTCACCAAATCTTCCAAACCTCCGGTCCATTTATCTTTATCCCTCATTATGTTTTTTTGAAGGGACCTGTATGAGTGTCGGTCGTGGCACCGATTTTCCTTTTCAGGTTTTCGGGCATCCTGATTATCCTGACACCGGTTTCACATTTACTCCCCGGAGTATTGATGGGGCAGCTTCCAATCCGAAACATGTTGGAGAAATCTGTAATGGTGTGGATCTTTCACATATCCCGTTCGATTTTGTGCACAATAACCGCCGGTTGGTGCTCGATTGGCTTATTGATGCTTATAGCAACATGGATAACAAGGATAACTTTTTTAATAAGTATTTCGATAAGCTCGCGGGCAACAGTACCTTACGTGAACAAATAATTGCCGGGAAGAGCAAATGGATTATTTATGCATCCTGGAAAAGCGATATTAAGGATTTTAAGATAATCCGGAAAAAGTATCTGCTTTATAAGGATTTTGAATAGTACAATGGTTCTCTTGGTTAGTGGTTTTATTGTTGGCAGCAGTACTTTTTTTTGTATGTTTATCGGGTTTAGTGTTATTCTTGTAGAGTATTTTGTAGTTTTATTTTTGTATTTTTGCGTCCCTTTTCGTAACTTTACGTAATTATAATGCTATGTTAGAAAAAGAATTTAAATATTATCTTGACCATCAAAAAGAATTGGTTAAGAAATACAGTGGCAAATTTCTTGTTATAATTGGAGAGAAAGTTGTAGGTGTTTATGATTCTTTTGAAGATGCTCTTACTGATTCTCAAAAGAAATTTGAACTGGGCAAATTCTTAATCCAACATTGTCTACCAGGCGAAGATAGTTATACTCAAACATTCCACACAAGAGCAATTTTCGCCTAATGTCAAAAAATAAGATTAACATTCACGCTTTAACGAGAAATTACCCGAGTATTTCTCGTGTTATTACTTCACCAATTACAGTCCAAAATACAAATACAGAGTCGGTAGAACAAACTTCTGGGATTTGGGATACTGGTGCAACTGGTTCGGCAATTACAAAATCATTGTCACAAAAACTTGGTCTTATTCCAATTGGTCAAACCCGTGTCAAAAGGTGTACATGGTTATAAAGATGGAATAAATGTTTATGCAGTTAAAATAGTTCTTAATAATCAAAATGTGTCTTTTATCTTACCAGTCACAGAATGTGAGCAATTATCGGATGATGATTCGTGCAAGTTTTTGATTGGCATGGATGTTATTTCAAGTGGAGATTTTGCCATAACAAATTTTAAAGGACAAACAGTAATGACTTATAGGGTTCCGTCAATACAACGGATGGATTTTGTTGCAGGAATAAAAAGTCATACTCCAATTGTTGCAGATAAAATTCCAGGCAGAAATGACCCTTGTCCCTGTGGTAGCGGAAAAAAGTTTAAGCACTGTCACGGTAAGTCATAGCATTGTTGCAACAATTAAGTGTGTACTACGAAAAAGCAAATTCCTAAAACGGTTAACCCGTAACCCGAAACTCGAAATCTGAAACATGTAACTCTTAACACTGCAACACTGCATCACAATTCTTAAATAGGGTGTTGTATTGCGGAAACTAAAAGTTTTTTTCTACTATAAAAACCTGAAAAATTGTTTTGTTAACACTCAGATAATAAGCGATTTTAGTCGAACAAACTATTTATATAGTGAAATAACTATTAAAATAGTTGGTAGACTAAAAAAGTAGTTGTATGTTTGGAACATGAAAACATTGACAAAAGCAGAAGAGCAGGTCATGCATGTCCTGTGGGAACTGGAAAAGACTGTTGTCCGGGATATACTTGAGAGACTACCTGATCCAAAACCTGCATACAACACCGTTTCAACAGTAGTACGTGTATTGGAAAAAAAGGGTTTTGTTGATCATAAATCCTATGGAACTACCTACGAATACTTTCCTCTTATTTCCAAAAAGGAATACACACAGGCTTACTTTGGGGATTTTATGAAAAAGTATTTCAATAATTCATTTCCTAAAATGGCTTCCTTTTTTGTACAGGAAAATGATCTAAGTTTACAGGAGTTGGAGGAGATGATGATAGAGATACGCAATGAGTTAGATAATGAAAAAGGGTAATCATGTATGAATTCTGGCAATATCAGTTTCAATCGGTAATAACATTAACTCTGTTGTTCGGAATATATTGGTTTTTATTACGCAAAGAAACTTTTTTCAGGTTGCATAGATTTTTTCTTTTGGCAGCCGGTATTATTTCCCTAGTTCTTCCGCTTATTAATTTTTCTGTATTAATGGGTTTAAAATCCTTTTCCCCTGTTCAAATTGTAAATAACGGATACCAGTATGTAGAAACGGTGCTGGTTATGAATCCGGTTAGGATAACAGGTGAACAACAGGGGGGGCTTACCGTGTACCATTTTATATGGGGAGTATATCTTGCCGGTATTCTTTTGCTATCAGGACGATTAGTTTACCAGGTTATAATGATAGCTATATCAATCCGTCAAAGTGAAACCAGGATTCTGCAGGATATACCTGTAAATGTCAATAACCGGATTCCTGCACCCTTTTCTTTCTTTGGACAGATTTTTATTCCTTTTGGAGTACTTAAATACAAACATTTTAAAGAAATTTTAATTCATGAGGCAGAGCATCTAAAACAAAAACATAGCTGGGATCTGCTTTTTATTGAGTTGTTGTGTATTTTCCAATGGTTTAACCCAATTGTTTGGATGGTTGGAAGAACAGTTAGAGAAACTCATGAATATCTTGCCGATCAGGGAGTCCTTCGGCAGGGAACCATACGAACATCTTACCAGGCTGTTTTACTTGAGCATACATTGGGTGTTCCGGTATTCGGACTAAGTCATTATTTTAATAATTCCATAAGTAAAAAACGAATGATCATGATGAAAAAAAGAAAATCACCGAATCGAAGGAAATGGCGAATGTTATTTCTTATTCCTGTTGTAGTATTGCTTAACCTGGCATTTTCTAATCCTTTTTCCGGAGGAAGTACCTTTGAGAATCAAAATGGTTCAACAGAAAGCAATCTGGTAAAAGGGAAAGTGACAGCAGAGGATACAGGCAAACCACTACTAGGTGTCAATGTTATCATAAAAGATACTTATACAGGTACAATAACCGATAAAAACGGAGAATTTTCCCTGGAGGTTAAGGAAGAGAACATAATGCTGTCTGTTTCCTTTATGGGATATGAAACCCTTGTGGTAAAAGCCAAAAAGGGTGAATTCTTGAATATTGTTTTAAAGCGTAAAATAGACAAAAAGGGACTCGATTATCCTGAAAAGAAGCCTGTTACACAATTAAGTTCAATTGATGCCGGTTTAAATATAATCGATGGAAAAGAAGTTACAAAGGAAGAAGCAGTAAAACTTCAACAGGATCCTGAAAATATACATTCCATCAATGTTCTAAAGGGTGAAACTACAGTTGAAAAATACGGGGAAAATGGAAAAAACGGGGTGATGATCTTTACAACAAAGGATTATTTTTCTGTTAATTCACCTGGAAACCTGAACTCAAATGAGAATAAAGAGCTATCCTCTCTTTATCAGAATAACCCACTATTTTTTGTTAATGAAAAGGAGATCACAAATGAGAAATTCAAGCAGATGAATCCTGATAATATACAGTCAATTACAGTATTGAAAGGAGAGAATGCTGTAAAGAATTATGGCGAAAGAGCAAAAGATGGCGTGATTATAGTTACACTAAAAGATTATTTTTCCAGCAATTCAAATAAACAATATTTTGTAAGAGGGAAGGTCCTTAATGATGGTACCGGTAAATCTTTACCTGGAGCTAACATAATAATATTGAATACTACTAAAGGTACAATTACAGATCTTAATGGTGAATTCTCCTTGCAAGTGGATAAAGAAAAAGTCTGGCTGGGGATTTATTATGTCGGATATAAGACTTTAATAGTGGAGGCTAAACATGGAGAGTATCTCGTTCTTAAACTTAAGAAGGGTGTTATTAACAGTACAACGATCCTCCCGGATCGTTGATTAGTATGCTAGAAGAATCAGGAGGTTCGTATTACTTTGTTCTTCCCGGGTAAACCTTCAGTGCCTCTTCCAGGGCTTTCATTGCCTTTTTAAGATCATCTTTTTTCAGAACGTAAGCAATACGAACCTCTTGCTTTCCTAAACCGGGGGTGGCATAAAAACCGGAAGCCGGGGCAAGCATAACAGTTGAGTTCTGATACTCGAAATCACTTAGCAGCCATTGTGCGAATTTGTCTGCATCATCAACAGGCAGATGAGTAATTGTATAGAAAGCGCCTCCAGGCATAGGGCATTTAACTCCTTCCATTTTGTTTAGTGCCTCTACCATATAATTCCTGCGACCAATATATTCATTATATACCTCCTTAAAATATTCATCAGGTGTGTCAAGGGCTGCTTCGCCAATGATCTGCCCTAACCCGGGAGGACAGAGCCGTGCCTGTGCAAACTTCATAGCCGAATCTATAATCTCCTTGTTTTTGGTTACCATAGCGCCAATCCTTACTCCGCATGAACTGTAGCGCTTGGAAATCGAATCTATCATTACCACATTCTGCTCAATTCCATTGAGATGCATAGCTGATATATGTTCTTTCCCGTCATAGCAGAATTCACGGTAAACCTCATCTGAAAACAGGTATAGATCGTGCTTCTTTACAATATCCCTCAGTTTTTCCAGTTCATCACGTGAGTAAAGATAACCTGTAGGATTGTTAGGATTGCAAATAAGGATCCCCTTTGTTTTGGGGGTTATTCTTTTTTCAAATTCATCTATTGGAGGAAGAGCAAACCCGTTTTCAATAGTGGAAGTTACAGGCTTTACTATGATACCGGTTGTAACTGCAAATCCAATATAATTAGCATATAAAGGCTCAGAGATAATAATTTCATCTCCCGGATTCATGCAAATCATCATAGCAAATGTAATAGCTTCAGACCCACCGGTGGTGATCATTAACTCGTTATGATCCACGTTGATATCAATATTCCGGTAATATTCAGCCAGCTTTCTGCGGTAAGACTCGTTCCCGGCTGAATGACTGTATTCTATTACTGTGAGGTCCATGTTTCGCACTGCATCAAGCGCTACTTTAGGGGTAGGTATATCAGGTTGTCCAATATTAAGATGATAAACCTTCCGTCCTTTTCGTTTTGCTTCTTCAGCATAAGGTGCAAGTTTTCTAATTGGTGAGGGAGGTATTAATTGACCTTTTTCTGAAATAACTGGCATTGTGATGTCTTTTTAATATTAATAAACCGGTTTTGTGATGACGTTTCAGTCATACCCTGACCAAAGCGTCAGGGTAAAATAATACTGCAAATTTAATTGGAATATTGAAATATTACTATGCTAAACGATATTTCACGGTTGCTCATAAAATAATCGATGGAGGATAAAGGACTGAAAAGCGGATAAAATTTATATTTTTGCATCAAAGAAGGGAATAGAGGGAGTAGATGGAATAGAGGGGGAACAGTGAAAAAATGCATTAACTTGCTAACAGCGTTTAACATATAACTTTCAACTTTATAACTTTATAACTTTTAACTTTATTACTTTTCTATGAATATTCCTTCAAAATACAACCCGGCATTAACAGAGGCAAAATGGTATCAGTACTGGATGGAAAACGGGTTTTTTCACTCTGAACCTGATGAAAGAGAACCTTACACAATAGTAATACCCCCCCCGAATGTTACCGGGGTTCTGCATATGGGACACATGCTTAATAATACCATACAGGATATTATGGTAAGGAGAGAACGAATGTTAGGGAAAAATGCACTCTGGGTTCCCGGAACGGATCATGCATCTATTGCTACGGAAGCGAGGGTTGTGGCAAAGTTAAGAGAGAAAGGGATAAAAAAATCAGATCTTTCACGAGATAAATTCCTGGAACATGCCT
>DAOVLD010000184.1 GCA_030631445.1 Bacteroidota bacterium | reverse complement strand
TCTTATTCTTATCAAGTCATCAGGTAATCCTAAAAATCATGGTTCAGACTAAAATGGCATAACAAACAATGGTTCGGGTAACTGCCAAATTCCTGATAATTTATTTATCAGGATAAAGAGTTCCTCCTTTGGTAAGCCAGGATACACCGAAAGCAACTAAAGCAATGGTCTCTGCCCAGAACACAAAACTAGATTTCGAATTGTTTTTTTGGATAAAATTCAGGTATATCGCGATAGCAACAAGACAGGCTATCATGATAAGTCCACAGATCAGGTAAATCTTATTTCTTGTTAACTTTTGTGGTGTTGGATTCGATCCTTTCCTGGTGAATAAGAATAAGGAAAATATAGCAAGGGTAAGAAAAAACAGGGCAGCGCAGGTAAAATGAATTTTGCCTGTCAAATCACTTGCCCCCACCTCTGTTGCGGGGAACCACGCTACACCAATTGCAAAAATAGCGGCAACATTTCCCGCCCGGTCATCCCATTTATCATAACCACTATAAAAAAACATAAATAAAGCTACGGCACAAAGAGCACCAACGAATACATCACCCATACCGGAATGGTAATAATGGCTAATGGATTTTTGAATGATCTCTCCCTTAAATATTATAAAAACACCAAGCATTAATATGAACGGTAATAATATGCCTATCCATCCTACCGCTTTTCGTAAAGCCAAATACGAATAGGTATGTCGTAAATACTTGTCCTTCTTTTCCATAATAATTATGTTTTGTTACTAATTCAATATTCAATTTATCCTTTACTTTTATTATTTGCACTACCCTACCGATTTCTTTTTCTTCTTCCTTTCGTGTTCACTAAGCAATATTTTTCTTAAGCGAATAGATTTCGGGGTTACTTCAACATATTCATCCTCTCCAATATATTCCATAGCTTCTTCCAATGTGAATTTTACTGCCGGTGCTATTGACGTTTTTTCATCTGAACCTGAAGCCCGCATATTAGATAGTTTTTTTGTCTTGATCACATTTATTACCAGATCATCATACCGCGTGCCCTCTCCTATCACCTGACCTGCATATATTACTTCATTTGGCTCAACGAAGAATTTACCCCTGTCTTGCAGTTTGTCAATTGAATAAGCAATAGATGTTCCAGTTTCCATAGCTATCAACGCACCGTTTCTTTTACCTTGTATTTCCCCTTTCCATGGCTCATAACCTTTAAACCGATGCGAAATCACTGCTTCACCTTCGGTTGCTGTTAATATTGGATTGGTTAGTCCAATTAAACCTCTGGCCGATATTTTGAATTCAAGATTTATTCTATCATTCTTTGTTTCAATATTCAGAATATCTCCTTTACGTTTGGTAACTATCTCTATTACTTTTCCGGAAAATTCTTCAGAAACATTTACATTTAACAGCTCTACCGGCTCATGTTTATACCCATCTATTTCTTTAATAACCACCTTAGGCTGACCTAATTGCATCTCATACCCTTCCCTCCTCATAGTTTCTATTAAAATAGATAAATGAAGAATACCTCTACCATAAACCAGCAACCTGTCAGGTGAATCTGTTTCTTCAACCCTTAATGCCAGATTCTTCTCTGTTTCTTTAAACAATCTATCTCTAATATGCCTTGATGTAACATATTTCCCTTCTTTACCAAAAAATGGTGAGTTATTAATGGTAAAAAGCATACTCATTGTAGGTTCATCTATAGTAATTGGTTTTAAGGCTTCAGGTTCTTCAAGATCTGCAATTGTATCTCCAATGTCAAAATTTTCAATTCCCATTATGGCTACTATTTCACCTGATTTAACTTCGGTTTTGATTTTTTCTTTTCCCAAACCTTCAAAAAGATAAAGTTCTTTGATTACTGATTTATTTATTTGACCATTTCTCTGAACAATAGAAACCTGATCACCCATTTTAATACTCCCTCTGTTTATTCTTCCTACAGCAATTCTCCCCGTATATGACGAGTAATCCAATGAACTGATCTGTAATTGTAACGTTCCCGGATTATCTTTTGGCGGATCAAAATATTCAATAATTGTATCTAATAACCAGGTAATATCACCCGTTGGTGTTTTCCAGTCGGCTCCCATCCACCCTTGTTTTGAAGAACCGTAAACAGTTGGGAAATTCAGTTGTTCATCCGTAGCATCCAGAGAAAACATCAGTTCAAAAACGAGTTCATTTACCTCATCCGGATTACAATTTGGTTTATCAACTTGATTAATGACAACAATAGGTTTTAAACCCAGCTCTAATGCTGTTTGCAAAACAAACCGTGTTTGTGGCAGAGGTCATTCAAAAGCATCAACAAGTAACAGCACTCCGTCAGCCATATTTAAAACACGCTCTACTTCACCTCCAAAATCTGAGTGACCGGGAGTATCGATAATATTTATTTTTGTTCCTTTATATCTTACAGATACATTCTTTGATAAAATGGTTATCCCTCTCTCCCGTTCCAGATCCTTTGAATCCAGAATCAAATTCTGCACTTCCTGGTTATCCCTGAATAATTTCACCTGGTGTAGAATTCTATCGACCATAGTTGTTTTTCCATGATCAACATGTGCAATAATTGCAATATTTCTTATATCCATAATATTTTTAATGCTTTTTAAATAGCCTGCAAAAGTAGTAAAAAGTTATAATTGAAAAAGAATTTAGTTTGTTTTTATGTTGTTGGTATTTTGGTGCCAAATATTATATGTACAATAACTTTTGAAAAAGATTATGGGGTATTACTGTCCAATAATGAGGTGTTATATTTTCAAACATTACAAAGAATAAATAAAAACAAAATTTACAGTTGGAATAAAAGCATATTGTTTAAATAACGTGGAAAGTTCATCATCTAATTCAGAATACAATTGACTAACAAGTTTTGTTTGATCAAGGTAAGGACGACTGGAAGAAAAAGAATTTTTCGAATTAATATTCATACTCACACCAAATTCCAATGCCAGAGAAAAATCAGAATTATTTAATTGCAAATACCTTCCGTACAATAATCCGATTTGGTAAAGATTTGTTTGTAAGGTTAGTCCTAACGATTGCCTGTCTCCTAAAATTGAAAAATCTTTATTGAAATAACTGCTTAATAGGTCTGCTGAAGTATTAGACGCATTTAAACAGATTAATTGGCCAAAAATCCCTGCATAACTTTTCCTGAAATGAAATTTTGGCTGTATGGTAAATATCCCGCCAAATTTAAAACTCTCATCAATTATTTCGATAAATTCTTCATCGGTGCCAAAACCTTCTATTATTTTAAGAATAATATTGTCGTAAGGTTTTGTAAACAAGCCAACTTGTAATTCAGCAGAGAAATATCTAACAGGTTTATATTCGTACCCGATTTTATATTGTAATGGAAAATCAATTCCTGTTTTTAAAAAATGTTTGTTATTCTGAGAATAACCCTTACTACTTAGTGTATAGATTATTAGTAAAATAATTATGTAAGTAAAATTTTTTAATTTCATTTAATCCCCGCGTTTTTACTACAATATGTCGGCATTTTCCAAATCAATTTCATAAATTATACCATTAATTGTAAGAGTTGCCGACTTGTTTCCGTTAAACACTATACTTCCCTGCATATCGAAACTTACACTATTTGATGTGCCTGTAATGGTAACTTCAGCAGAACCACCTAGTATTTCGTAGCTTGTCTTATCAATAGAAATATCTTCCATAACAAAGTTTATTGTACTTGAGAACTCTCTTTCAACATCAACTTTTACAGTTTGACTTCCTGTACGACTGCATGAGCCGTTAAGCAAGTAATTATTATAACCTGCAATAAGGTTGGAAATAATAAATTCACCCTGGCTTTGATTGCTTGATGTTGTTCGTGGAGCCGTGTATTCACCATTAGTTGTAAAATTGAAGAAAAATTCAGGATGTATTCCATTCATCTGAATTCCATAACTGTAATTTACCGTGTATTCATAAGTTATCCCTGAGCCGGGCGGATTGGTAATAGTGAATGTACTATCTGCATTTACAGATTTCAGGTTTTTCGCAGCATTTTTTCCTTCCTGGTAGATTGAATCTGCTAATTCCGCGGCATCTTCAACCTGTGAAGTAAATCCATAAGATGAAGAGCTTAAAGAATTCACTATTATTTCAACAGCTTCATCATTTGAGATAACCGTGTTATTATCATCATCTTTTTCACAACTTGTAAAAAGAATGCCAAAAAACAATCCGGCAATTAATAATAATCTGATTTTT
Organism: Bacteroidota bacterium; assembly: GCA_030631445.1. Lineage (GTDB taxonomy): Bacteria > Bacteroidota > Bacteroidia > Bacteroidales > VadinHA17 > JADFUQ01. The sequence continues at coordinate 177 of DAOVLD010000184.1, read as the reverse complement.
TTCATGCGTTTAAATCTTTTATGTTAGTGACAAGGGTACTTATATTTTCTACCTTTTTACAAGTTCTGTGGTATTTGCTCATAAATAAATTTATTTTCAAAGGTATTCGCGAGCTCACTGCCTATCGGCAGTTCGGTTGTTACTCGCTCCCACAAAAACCCATGGCGCAAACCCGCT
>DAOVLD010000260.1 GCA_030631445.1 Bacteroidota bacterium | reverse complement strand
TAATTTAAATCAGGCCCACCGTGCCATAGCAATGGGATTTAAACTTGGCATAGGCGGGATTGTTACTTTTAAGAACGCCGGACTTGATAAGGTAGTAAAAGATATCGATCCTAAACATATTGTTCTTGAAACTGATTCTCCTTACCTGGCACCTGTTCCAAAACGCGGAAAAAGAAATGAAAGTTCATACCTGGTTTATACAGCACAAAAGATCGCCGAACTTCACAATATTACCATTGAAAAAATTGCTGATATCACTACTCAAAACGCTATGGATTTATTTAAACTGAATAATTAAATATACTTTTCACTATTACATGTTTAGCGAATTCAAATCCCTGTTTCCAGGGAATAATTCAGATTACTAAAGTCTTATGTTTAGAAATAAATTTATAAACTCTGTTTTTTTACATATTTTTTGTATTTTGTGCCACCTGAATCCGTGGGGTTCAACATAGAGACAGAGGAGAGGTGACCGAGCGGTTGAAGGTGCACGCCTGGAAAGCGTGTGTGCTGTGTGAAACAGTACCGAGGGTTCGAATCCCTCTCTCTCCGCTTAAAAACGGGAGATTGGGGATGAGAATAAATTAATTTTTGTTCTGTGAAGTTTTTTGATTTTACTTAGAGGGATGAGAACAGAAGGGTCGGAAATGAGAACAGAAGGGTGGGAAAATTCGAATATAAAGTTTTGATAACAAAAAACAAATTAATAAATTGCAAACCGAAATTTTTAATAACTAAATTGAAATCAAACCATGAAAAAACTATTTGCATTTGTAGCAGTACTTGTGATGCTTAGCTTTGGAGCGTCAATAAATGCTTTAGCTCAGGATGAACCGGTCGATACAACGGCTGTTGAACAAGTTGCAGATTCTGCCGCAGTTGATACTGTAGTAACAGCAATTGAAGAGCCGGTAGCCATTGAAAGTGACGAAGCCGAAGTTGAAGCTGAAGTAACCGGCGAATTACACAAAAAAATTAAAGCCAAATTTATTGAAGGTGGCGCATCATTTATGGGTGCTCTGTTATTATGCCTTATTTTTGGTCTTGCTCTCGCAATCGAAAGGATCATTTATCTTAATCTTGCAACAACCAATACCGAGAAATTGCTTGGTAAAGTTGAATCTGCTCTTGAATCAGGAGGAATTGATGCTGCAAAAGATGTTTGCCGTGATACACGCGGACCTGTGGCTAGTATTTTCTACCAGGGACTTGACAGGGCTGATGAAGGTGTTGAAGCTGCTGAAAAATCACTTGTTTCATACGGAAGCGTTCAAATGGGATTGCTCGAGAAAAACCTTTCATGGATATCCTTGTTCATAGCTATTGCACCGATGTTAGGATTTATGGGAACAGTTATTGGTATGATCGCAGCATTTGACCAGATTCGTATGGCTGGTAATGTATCTGCACAACTTGTTGCCGGTGGTATTCAAATTGCTTTGATTACTACAGTTACTGGTTTGATTATAGCCGTTATTCTTCAGATATTCTATAACTACATCTTGTCAAAAATAGACAACCTTGTTAATTCCATGGAGGATTCATCCATCACATTAATTGATATGCTTATAAAACACAACCTTAAAAAATAAGGATAATTATGGATAATACAATTAGAAAGACAATTTCCATAATCCTTTATGTTCTCATGGGGGTCTCAGTTGTGCTTGTCGCATTATTTTACTTCGGCAAGCTGGTTCCCGGAACTGAAGGTACAAATATGGAAGAACCAGTAATTACCGGAAAAATTCTTATCTGGGCTGCTATCCTGGTAGTAATTACGGCAGGATTAGCATTGATATTTCCTATAATTAATCTCATTGCTAATCCCAAATCAGCAAAAAGTGGTTTATTTATTCTTCTTGGAGTTGCTGTACTGATTTTTATTGCATACTCACTTTCTTCGAATGAGGTGCTGAAAATACCCGGCTATACTGGAATAGATAATGTTCCGGGAACACTTAAAATTGCAGGAACAGGACTTTTTACAACATATATTCTTGCAGGTTTGGCCGTGCTTTCAATCCTGTATTCTGAAATTTCAAAATATTTTAAATAACATAACCGGAGGACCATATAATTTAGTTCTCCTTTAAAAATATTACTATGGGAAAAAGGGAATTATCACCAATTAACGCTGGTTCGATGGCTGACATCGCATTCCTTTTATTGATCTTTTTCCTGATTACAACTACAATGGATGTCGATACCGGTTTGCAACGCCGACTGCCCCGACTTCCTGATGAAGACCAACAGGAGGAAACTTCTGATAAGATCAAGGAAAGAAATGTATTTGTTGTGCTTATTAATAAACACGATGAACTGCTGGTTGAAAACAAACCCTTGGATTTACATCAGCTACGTCAAAAAGCCAGAGAATTTATAGCTAATCCGAATAATGCAGAGAATCTTCCTGAAAAAGAGATCAAGGAATTGCCGTTTTTTGGCAGTGTATATATTACAAAAAACCCTGTTATCTCTCTGCGAAATGACAGAGGAACATCATACGGAATGTATATCCGGGTTCAAAACGAACTCGTTGCAGCCAAACAGGAACTAAGAGATGAGATATCAATTCAGCAATTCGGGGAGAAATTTGACGAACTCACTGAAGATCAAACGGAAGCAGTAAAACATTATTATCCCTCAGTACTTTCTGAAGCAGAACCTAAAAATATCGGAGGAAAATAAGCTATGTCCAGATTTTCAAAAAGAGGAAAAAAAAGTATGGGAGCAATCAATACAGCATCATTGCCTGATATTGTCTTTATGCTACTGTTTTTCTTTATGACAACAACAGTGATGAAAGAGGTTAACCTCATGATCACTGTAAAAGTTCCTGATGCTACCGAAGCCAGAAAACTTGAAAAAAAATCCCTGGTAAGCTATATTTATATGGGACAACCACTTCGTTCGTTCCAGCAAATGTTTGGAACAGAACCACGGATCCAATTAAATGATCAGTTTAGAGATGTTGCTGATATAGTGGATTTTATTGCACAGGAACGTGATGCTATGGATGAAAATGACAGAAATAAAATGACTGTTTCACTTAAAATTGATTCGGATACAAAAATGGGAACTGTAATCGATGTAAAGCAATCTTTGCGTCGTGCTCAGGCATTAAAAATCAGCTATTCAGCCCGTAAAGTGGATGAATT
>DAOVLD010000149.1 GCA_030631445.1 Bacteroidota bacterium | reverse complement strand
CCAGGGACAAATGTCATACCCATCGGTTGCATATATGACCGAAGATCTTCAACTGCTAACTGCTGTTCCGGGATACCTTACACCTGACAAGATTGAACCTATCCTGCTCTATTTTGCTAATGACCACTATAAAACAAAGAAATGGGAGGAGTTTCAGGCTTCTTTTGAAAGTGGAATTAAGTAATAACTTCCACCCCTATTCCTGTCTTATCAGAAAACTTGAAGGAAGGTTCACTATTTTCCCAAACTGATATACAAGAGCTTTCTTATGTCCCAATATGTTGCGGCCATCCACCACTCTGACTTCAACAACATCAGGGATACGGTAATAAAGAGGCACAGATGGGTTTTTCTCCTCGTCTTGCGAAACAAATGGTTCTATTATTAAAGGAGCAAGAGCAGCAGTCTTTTTCTCACTATTAAACTCTAAAACAACAGGTCTGCCTGTAAGATCAGTAGCTGGCAGGATACCCTTATTATCTGAAAACCGGAACAGCACCTCAGGCTTACCCGGAATATTTTCATCAGGAGTATGTCCAAACGATGCTTTGTAAACCTCTGAATATGTAATACCTGTAAACAATGCAATGTATTTTTTCTCAAGTTTTTTCATCTCTTCAATAATATACTCAAAGCCTCCGCCATCAAGATAAATGTCATAAGGGTCGCCTAAAAGTTCCAATCTCTTATTCTTTAATTTGGTTATAAAATCTGCTACTTCCATGGCTTTTTCTTCAGTGGTCTTTGGAATTTTTTCCTTCTTCATAAAAACGGGAACCTGAATGAATAAAGCAGTATCTGTTTGTAAAATATCACTTACAGGTTGGACCTTCTCCTTAAGATTTCCCTTAATGGAAAGGTCAGTAAAATATAATCTTGCGGGACGTTCTGATACTAATCCTTTCAGAGTAGATCGTTTGTTATAGATTTCAGGGTTTGGTGTAAGTATCAATCCTGCTTTTGTCATCGCCAGTGCATTTGTCTCGAAAAATCCATCACTTTCTATTACATAATAGTGATCAGGATCAATTTCCTCGTACGAAGAAATATTGATTTCGTTGATAGTCCATTTAATCGAACTTCCGGGAAATTTTTCCGTTATGCCCAGATATTTTTCAGCATAACGAAAATAAGGACCCTGCTTATAAACAGTTTTCTTTGCTGTAACCTCGATATGGAATGTTGTTTGCGGTAAAGAATAAATAATACTTCCGGGTGATATACTCGAACGATCACCCAGGGGAACAACCGTTGAATGAATTAGTATGGGTGTTTCACATCCGGTAAAAAATGTTAATATGAAAATAACACAAAGGGTTTTAATCCAGCTTTTCATAATTTTGTTTTTAGAAATTTAAAATCAACATCAGGATCCTTTAAGTTCACCAAAAGCCATTCCAAGATAATCAATAATATCATTAGCAATAAGAGATTCCTCACCCGTAATTTCAGCAGCACGGTCTCCAGCCAAACCATGCAAATACACTCCTGTAACAGCGGCATCGCCGGGGCAGTATCCCTGGCCAAGCAGCGATAAAATAATACCTGTCAGCACATCACCACTACCCGCGGTTGCCATTCCCGGGTTCCCGGTGGTATTGAAATAACATAAACCATCAGGCGAGGCAATGGCTGTATGTGCACCCTTAAGTACAATAAAAATTTGATATTTCTTTGTCAGTTCAACCAGTTTTTGCATTTGGTTATATCCATCTGATGTCTTACCGGCCATACGTTCAAATTCTTTAGGATGAGGTGTCAGGATAGTGCTTTTTGGTAATAGTTTAAGCCATTCCATATTTTCTCCAAGGATATTTATTCCGTCAGCATCAATAACAAGAGGAACATTTATTGTTCTCAGCAATTCTCTGAAAGCTTTTTGTGTATTATCCTTCAAGCCGATAGCAGGACCGATCCCTACTGCATTATACTGATCCATATCCGGGATACCCGAGAAAACAATATCTGATTCATCCATGCTGATCATAGCTTCAGGAACACTGTTTTGAAGAATATCATATCCTTTACGAGGAACATGAGCAGTAATAAGTCCTGTTCCTGTTCTGAGACATGCCCGTGAAGCAAGTACTGCCGCCCCCATTCTTCCGTAATTTCCTGAAATAAGCAGAGTATGACCAAAAGTTCCTTTATGGGAAAATTTTGATCTTACTTTTAGTTTATTTCTTATAAAACTTCCTGTCAGATAATGATATTTTGCCGGTGTTGACCTGATGATCTCCTGGTGCAATCCTATTGGAAGCACACTCCATTCGCCGACAAATTCCTCATTATCAGGAAAGAAGAAAGCCAGTTTTGGAAATTGGAAGCTAAGAGTATAGCTGGCTTTGATAATATGATCAGGATCATTGCCGGAATTATTCTCGCCAAATAATCCGGATGGTATATCAATAGAGATCACATTTGCATCTGAAGCATTAATATGATCAACTATTTCAGCCGTAAATCCTTCAAGTGGCCGGCTTAATCCTGATCCGAATATAGCATCAATTACCAGGTCATCAGCACTGATCTGTAGCTTATTATCAGTTCGGGTCAAAATTTCAACATCAGCTATCCCCTGATCTTTAAGTCGTTGATAATTTATCCCCCAGTCCCCAGAACAATTTTCAGTAAATTTCACCCAATATACCGTAACCGGATAATTTTTCTCTGCCAGCATCCTTGCCACAGCCAACCCGTCCCCGCCGTTATTCCCGGGACCAACAAAGATCTTTACTTTCCTGGTGTTCTCATAACGGTTAATTATCCATTGGAATACAGTACCTGCTGCACGTTCCATAAGGTCAACAGAATGGATTGGTTCATTAGAAATTGTATACTGATCAATCCCTTTTACCTGTTCTGAACTAAATATTTTTCCTGCCTGGTTATTATTCATAATTAAACAATCAATTTATTCATTAATGCATTGATCAGGTTCTTTACTTCCTTTACCGTTTATTTCTAGAGTCTCTCTTCTTTACAAAAATAATCTCTTCCCTGACAAATAAAAAATCTTTGACATAATTAAAAAACCTTAAACTAATCAGAGCCCGTCTATAAAGTCAAACATAGATAATAGATAAGCACCAAATAACAAATATCAAATGACAAATAAATCTCAAATTCCAATGACTAAAAAATCAAACAAATTCTTGTATATGTGCTGTTTGGGTTTTGTTTTTTCGAACATTGGGTATTATTTGTTGTTTGTTTTTTGAGATTTGTTATTTATAAACGAAATATAGAGTTTATGGACAGACACTAAAATTGTATCTGTCTTCATGTTTAAAAAAGTTGTTTATATTTGTCTCAATTATTTTTTCAGATCACTAATTTTAAAAACAAATATCATGTTAAAAGGACATCCAAAAGGACTTTATGTCTTTTTATTCGCAAATATGGGTGAGCGTTTTGGGTACTATACCATGCTTGCTATATTTATTCTTTTCCTGCAGGCCAAATTTGGCATGAATGCTGAAGAAGCTGGCCGGGTATACGGAACATTTCTATTCGGCATTTATTTTATTCCTCTTCTGGGTGGGATCATTGCCGACAGGCTCCTGGGTTTTAGGAAAACCATTACTCTGGGGATTGTCCTTATGATCGCAGGTTATTTACTACTGTCACAACCCGGTTCGGGGAAATTTATGATATACATATCCCTTACCATTATCTCTTTTGGAACCGGCTTTTTTAAAGGCAATCTGCAAGCTCTTGTAGGAAAGCTTTACGATGATTCAAAACTCGACAAATTCAGAGATGCTGCTTTCTGGATTTTTTACATGGGGATTAATGTAGGGGCCTTTTTTGCCCCATCTGCTGCCCAGACCATGAGTAAGTGGATCATGAAAAAAGGAGACATGGTTTATAACGCAAATATTCCCAGCATGGCTCATGACTACCTGAATACTTTACAAAAAGGAGGTGTTTATGAAAGGGCCTCTGAATATATGGAACTGGCGAAATCTTCTATCTTACCTGATACTGCATATGATTTTACCAACCTCGCCGATTTTAGCCGGCATTATATCGATACCCTCAGTAAATCCTACAGCCTTGGTTTCGGCATTGCAGCAGTAAGTATTTTCATTTCCCTGCTCATCTTTGTGGGCTTCCGTAAAACATACAAGCATGTTGATATAATGCACAAAGAAGCGGTTAAGGATGAATCCTCAAACGTAATTAAACTTAAACCTGAGCAATACAGAAAAAGACTGGTTGCACTTGGACTGATCTTTATAGTAAATATTTTCTTCTGGATGGCTTTCCATCAAAATGGTTTTACTTTAACCATCTTTGCCCGGGATTACACATTTACTGAAGTCACCAAATTTACATATGCGTTTTTTGACCTCAGGGCATTCCTTCCCATTATTGCTGTAATTATTGGACTTGTCTTATTAATTGGCAAAAATAACAGTAAACTCATGAAAATGATAGGCATGAGTATGGCGGTCATTGGTACTGCAATTGCCTACATGGTGATTAGCAGCTATGATTCCAAAATGCCCATTAGCCCCATCATATTCCAGCAATTCAATCCTATTTTCATTGTTTTCATGACACCACTGGTCATAGGGATCTTTGCCGCACTCAACAAAAGGCGCCTGGAGCCAAGTTCTCCGCGAAAAATTGGCATTGGACTTTCCCTTGCAGGATTAAGTTTTGTAATTATGATTGTTGCAGTCGTAGGCCTTGTTGCACCAAAATATTTTGTCGCGGGTTCTATTGCAGATGCTATGAGGGTTACTCCCTACTGGCTGATTGCTACTTATTTCAGTCTTACAATATCAGAATTATTTTATAGCCCAATTGGACTTTCTTTTGTTTCGAGAGTTGCTCCTCCAAGCCTTTCCGGGCTTATGCAGGGAGCCTGGCTGGGATCAACGGCAATTGGAAACCTGCTTGCCGGACTAATAGGACCTTTCTGGATGAAATGGGAGATGTGGCAATTCTTCCTGTTGCTGGTAGTGATGTTGTTCCTATCCTCTGCATTTGTGTTCAGTATAATAAAAACTCTTGAGAATGCAACAAGCGATGAATAAAATATGAGTCACCTTACAATTCCGGCAAATTACCAGAGTTTGCTCGACACCAAAAACACCGAGCATGCTATTAAATTTATTAAAGATCATTTCCAGACCAACCTGGCTGCCGAACTGAAGCTGAGAAGGATTACCGCTCCCATGTTTGTAAAGAAAGGAACCGGTATTAATGATGATCTGAGTGGTGTTGAGAAGCCGGTCTCTTTCAGGGTAAAAGATATTAAAAATGAAGAATTTGAGATAGTGCAGTCGCTTGCAAAATGGAAACGGTT
>DAOVLD010000208.1 GCA_030631445.1 Bacteroidota bacterium | reverse complement strand
TTTTTCGGAGCCTTAATGGACGGTATATGTATAAATTATATTCTTGATCCTGACAATTTTCCTCTTGAAGAAATAAAGAAGAAAGTAATTGAATTATATATATAATCAGAAAATCAATAAAAAATGAAAACAATTATCAAAGCAGTATTTTATGTAGTATTTATCCTGTTCACAACAAATATAAATGCTCAGGAATCACCAGATGCCAGGCAGATAATTGATAAAGCGAATCAACTGATGCGCGGTAATTCGAGTTATATGGAAGCTACAATGAAAATTATCCGGCCAACATGGGACCGGACCCTTTCATTTAAGGCATGGGCAAGAGGGACGGATTATTCATTGATATATATTACTGCACCTGCAAAAGAGAAGGGGCAGGTTTTTCTTAAAAGGGGTAAAGAGATGTGGAACTGGGTTCCTTCAATTGAAAGAATGATAAAAATTCCCCCGTCAATGATGATGCAATCGTGGATGGGATCAGATATGACCAATGATGATCTGGTAAAAGAATCTTCTATTGTTGAAGATTATTTTCATAAGGTTCTTGGCGAAGAAACAATTGAAGGATATGTTTGTTACAAACTGGAACTTGTTCCTAAAGAAGATGCAGCTGTAGTTTGGGGAAAAATAATTTCATGGATATCGAAAGAAGAGTTTTTTACTTTAAAAAATGAATATTATGATGAATTTGGAGATCTGATAAATCTGGAAGTCCTTTCAAAAATAGAAAATGTGGGCGACCGGACAATACCAACCTATTTTGAAATGATTCCACTGGAGAAAGAAGGTAATAAAACTACAATGGAATTCGAAAAGATAAAATTTAACATGCCGTTGAAAGATAACTTTTTTTCAATCCAGAATATGAAAAGAATACGGTAAGGGAAGAATGAAGAGCTAAGAGCTTAGGGCAGAGAGCGGAGAATCAAAGCACCCAGCACCCAGCACCCAGAAACCTTGAACTCTTACAAATTAACCAATTAACCAATTAACATTACTTATGAACAATTTAAAAATAGCATGGCGGAACCTTTGGAGAAACAAAAGAAGAACCGTGATCACTTCTGCATCCATATTCTTCGGTGTGATCTTCGCTACCATTATGACCTCAATGCAGGAGGGATCATATGGCTCAATGGTGGATAATATAGTTAAGTTTTATTTGGGATATATACAGGTGTTAAATGAGGATTATTGGGAAAATAAAACAATTAATAACACATATGAAATAACTGATTCGCTAATAAAAAAAATTGAGGATGTTGAAGAAATAACTCATTATTCACCAAGGCTCGAATCATTTGCCCTGGCATCATCATCGGATATTACTAAAGGAACTCTGGTTATTGGAATTGACCCTGAAAAAGAGGATAAGGTAACCGGGGTGAGTAAATGGCTGAAAAAAGGAAGTTATTTAAAACCGGGCGACCATGGCATTCTTCTGGCAGCTGACCTGGCAAAGTATTTACAACTTGATGTAAACGACACGCTTATTATGCTTGGGCAGGGATTTCACGGCATAAGTGCAGCAGGGATTTTTCCTGTCAGGGGGATCCTGGAGTTTTCATCACCCGAACTAAACAAAGTGATTTATATGGAGTTGAGTACCTGCCAGGAATTTTATTCAGCTTACAATCGTGTTACTTCACTTGTAATTATGCTGAAAGATCATTATGATATACCCATTGCTTTAAAAAAAATGAAGGAATCGATACATACTCCTTACGATGTAATGACCTGGGGGGAGATGCAGCCCGAACTTGTTCAGTTAATTGAAGCTGATCGTGCAGGAGGAGTTATTATGAAAGTCATATTATACATGATAATTGGATTTGGTATTTTTGGGACCATTATGATGATGATCCAGGAACGGAGAAGAGAAATGGGTGTAATGGTCGCGATTGGGATGAAACGTATTAAACTTGGTAATATTCTTTTCCTTGAAACAATATTGATAGGTTTTCTTGGGGTTTTTACAGGTATTCTCGGGAGTTTTCCGATAATAGGCTATTATTACAATAATCCAATAAGGCTTACAGGGGAAGCTGCAAAAGCAATGATCGATATGGGAATCGAACCGTTACTGACATTTTCATGGATACCGCCCGTATTTTATAATCAGGCTTTAACGGTTTTCATATTGACATTGTTGATTGGTTTCTATCCTGTGTATAAGACACTAAAACTAAGAATTGACCAGGCATTACGTGCCTGAGAATAAATGGCGACAGTAATTTGTTTCTTAATGTTAAATCGTATAAATAAAAAATTATGATATTTTCAATTTCGTGGAGAAATATCTGGAGAAATAAAGTCCGAAGCCTGGTAATCATCACTGCCGTGGCTTTGGGAATTTGTGCCGGAGTGTTTTCAACTACCTTTATGAAGGGGATGATGGATCAGCGAATCCAGCAGGCTATTTCAACCGAGATATCACATATACAAATCCACCGGCAGGATTATAGACAAGAAAGCAGTTTACAGCTTTATATGAAAGAATCTGAGGCTATAGTGGAACAAATAGAAGGCATTGACCATGTTAAAGGGGTGAGTCAGAGGATAATTATACAGTCAATGGTCTCATCGGCTGAAACCTCATCAGGTGTAAAGATCTCAGGGATCTATCCCGAAAATGAACAAGATGTCACTAACCTAAGTACGAAAATAATTGAAGGAAAATATTTCGAGGGTGTACCCAGAAATCCGGTTATTATTGGCAGGAAGCTGGCTGAAAAGCTCAATGTAAAATTGCATTCGAAAATTGTCATCACCCTGCAGGATATGGATAAAAATATTACGGCAGGTGCATTCCGGATAGCAGGACTTTTTGAAACACCAAATTCAATCTACGACGAAATGAGTGTCTTCGTCAGGTATAATGATCTTTCACGGTTGTTGAATTTGCCGGAAGGTGCAAGCCACGAAATTGCAATACTTGTTGATGATAACGAGATGGTAGCCTCCGTTCAGGACGAGGTAAAAGCTTTAGTTGCTGATTATGAGGTCCTGAGCTGGAAGGAAATTAGTCCTGAAATGGGTTATTTAACTGAAGTTATGGACATGTATATGTATATTTTTATTATAATCATCTTACTTGCTTTGTTGTTTGGTATCATTAATACAATGTTAATGGTAATACTTGAAAGAGTAAAAGAGATTGGAATGCTTCTGGCCGTGGGGATGAATAAATTAAAAGTGTTTACCATGATCGTGGTTGAAACTGTGCAGCTATCCCTGGTGGGGGGTGTTGCAGGTGTGATCGTCGGTAGTTTGATATCGAAATATTTTGAAACCCATGCAATAAACCTTTCCAGGTGGGCAAAAGGATATTCCCAGCTTGGGTATGACACTATGGTTTATTGCAATCTTGAGCCTGAAATGGTTATAAATGTTACCATCCTTGTAATTTTAACGGGCATCATAGCCGCTCTTTATCCGGCATATAAAGCATTGAAATATGATCCGGCAGAAGCATTACGAATGGAATAAAAGAAAGTCAGCAGCCAACAGTCAACAACTGGTAGTAATAAAAAGAAAACAATTATAAATGTAAAAAATCACAAATGACAAGCACCAAAATACAAATAAATTACAATATTCAAAAATTCAATGATCAAAACGGTTTCGGTCATTTGGTAATTGATATTTGGATATTATTTGTTTTTTGTTATTTGTTATTTGGTGCTTTAATTCAAAATTTGTTTGACTTTATAGACTGACATTAAATAGTACAGTCTTTAGCTTGTCGACTGCTGACTTTGAAATAATGAGATTAGCATAATAATTTAGTCATTGTAACCATAAGACGTTAATTAATTAGGAACATTAAATATACTACTATGAGTATTATAGAAATTAAAAACCTGACAAAAATCTATGACGGTTCGGGTATTGAGGTAAAAGCCGTTAATGAAATTGATCTGAGCTTTGAGAAG
>DAOVLD010000168.1 GCA_030631445.1 Bacteroidota bacterium | reverse complement strand
TTTTTTTTCTTACTTTTGTAATAATTATGGGGGTGCCTTAATATTACGGGCTGAGATCAAACCCTTTGAACCTGATCCGGGTAATGCCGGTGTAGGGAATAAGCCCCCCTGACAGTATCAAATTTAAAAAAACGTTGCTATGAAAAAAGTAATGCTATTATTGGTATTTACCTGTGCTTCATTTATTCTTTATGCACAGTTTCAGGTAAGTGGAATTGTTGAGGATACAAATGGGGCTGCTTTAATCGGCGCTAATGTAATAATAGAAGGTACTTATCTGGGAACTTCCACCGGCTTGTCCGGGGAATTTGTTTTCAAAAATTTGCATAAGCGAAACTATAATTTAAAAGTTTCATATATGGGCTATGAAACGAAGACAGAGAATATTAATGTACATAAAGATTTTCAGGTAATAATTGCACTGGAAAAATCTGCCTATTTAGCTGATGAGGTTATTATCTCAACAATCAGGGCAAGTGAAACTACGCCTGTTGCATCAACAACTTTATCTAATAGCGAAATCAGGGAAAAGGATCTTGTACAGGATGTTCCATACTTGTTGAGATTAACACCTTCACTTGTTGCTTCTTCTGATGCCGGGACCGGTGTGGGGTATACAAGTTTCAGGATCAGGGGATCTGACCTTACAAGAATAAATGTGACCGTTAACGGAATACCACTGAATGATTCTGAATCGCATGGTGTTTGGTGGGTTGACTTACCTGATTTTACATCTTCAGTGGATAATATCCAGATCCAGCGCGGAGTAGGCACTTCAACAAATGGAGCAGGTGCTTTTGGGGCAACTGTGAATTTGAAGACATTTACCTTTTCTAAAAAGCCATTTGCTGAGATAAATTCAATTGCAGGTTCGTTTAATACTTTTAAAAATAATATAAAAATCGGCTCAGGTCTTGTTGATAATAAATTTTCTTTTGAAGCCAGAATGTCACAGATCAGTTCCGATGGCTATATTGACAGGGCCACAGCTGATTTGAAATCTTTTGCAGTATCAGGAGCATATTTTGGAGAGAAAGATATGGTCAGGGTAAATATTATGTCTGGTAAAGAAAAAACCTACCAGGCATGGGATGGTGTACCCTCAACCATCCTCGATTCTGACCGTACTTATAATGGTATTGGTCAATATACCGATGAAATGGGAAATACAAAATACTATGATAATGAAACAGATAATTACTGGCAGGATCATTTTCAATTATTGTATTCCAGGGAGATCAGTCAGTATATTTATATGAATCTTTGCTTGCATTATACTGGTGGGAAAGGATATTATGAACAATATAAGGAAGACGAGGACTATTCTGATTATCAGATGGATAATATACTGATAGGTTCAGATTTAATAGAAGAAACAGATCTTATTCGTAGAAAATGGCTTGATAATGATTTTTATGGAGTAACATATTCTTTAAAATATAAAAGAGATAAATGGGATGCATCTATTGGAGGGGCATGGAACAAATATATTGGAGATCATTTCGGAAAAGTTATCTGGGTACGATATGCCGGTGATTCAGAATTAAATCATGAGTGGTATAATAGTGATGCTACCAAGGCGGATTTCAATCTCTATTGGAAAATAAATTATTTTTTTTCTACCAAACTAAACCTATATGCAGATATACAAACAAGGTATATTGATTACAAGATTGATGGGATTGATGACGATTTACGCAATATTACCCAGGAGCATGTTTACAGGTTTGTTAATCCTAAACTTGGTGCATATTACAGGTTGAACGAAAACCAGTCCGCCTATTTTTCTTTTGGTATTGCACATCGTGAACCTAACAGGCATAATTTCGTTGATGCTGATCCTTCAGCCCCTGTTCCAACCCCCGAGATGTTAAAGGATTATGAGTTAGGATATAATTTCAGATCTTCCAATTTTCGCTTTGGCGCGAATATTTATTTCATGAATTATGATGATCAACTTGTGTTGACAGGAGAAATTAATGATGTTGGTTCTCCTGTTATGACTAATGTTAAAAAAAGTTACAGGACAGGTATTGAACTTCAGACAGCAATTAAAATAACAGATAAAATAGAATGGGAAATGAATGCTACCTTAAGCCGTAATAAAATAAAAAATTTTACAGAACATGTTGATAATTGGGATACATGGAGCCAGGTTTCTACAAATCTTGGTGAGACGGATCTTTCCTTTTCGCCTGCAATTATTATGGGAAGTAATTTCCGGTTTAAGCCGTTTAAAAATTTTGAGATCAGAATGTTTTCAAAATATGTTGGTAAACAATATATAGATAACACATCCGGCGAAAGCCGAATACTTAATCCCTGGTTTGTTAACGATCTCAATTTTCAATATTTATTTAGTCCAAAATTGGTCGATCAGATTAGAATTAAGCTTCAGATTAATAACCTGTTTAATGAAGAATATGAGACAAATGCATGGGTTTACCGGTATATTGTTGATGGAGAAAACAAAATAATGGATGGATATTTCCCTCAGGCTGCAAGGAATTTCCTTGTAGGTCTTAATTTCCGGTTCTAAAGCAAAATAAAATAATTATTTCTTTATTTTTTGTAACAAAATTTTGTTATTTACGTTTATAATAATTGAACACTAAGGGTAATAGAACAAATTTCTCATTGGGAACAAAAACAGGTGAAATTTGTAAGTTTTAGGTTAAATTTTTAGGGTGGAAAGACCGGGATGTAAATCCCGGTTTTTTCTTTTAAATTTGCTAGCTGGTTTTTGTTAAAAGAAATAAAGTGAAAAAGAAAAAAATAATTGAATTTATTAGAGGGATAGAACTCTTTAAAGGATTAGAAGAAAAGGATCTGGAACTGCTGGCAGAGAATATTGAAGAAAAATCATATTCTGAAGGCTCTTTATTATTCAAGGAAAATGAACCTCGTGAAAATATTTTTATTATTTACACAGGTGAAGTTAAATTATGTAAGACAACCGTAACAGGAACTAAGAAGGAGTTGGCCTTTTTTGGTACCGGTGATTTTCTTGGTGAAGGTTCATTGAATGATAATTCTCCGCATTCAACCTCGGCCCGTGTAATTATGCCTGCTAATATTTTAAGCATAAAAAAGGAATTCTTCAACCAGTACGGGGAAACATCAATAAAGATATTCTCAAATATTGCCAGGGTTATTTCACGAAGAATGCGACATGCTAATAACAGGCTGGTAAACAGAGCTGCTCAGTACGAGTCCGGCAAGACCCGGATTGAACATGACTTATTAGGTGAACGGGAGGTGCCATATGAATATTTGTATGGTATACAAACACTTCGTGCCCTGGAAAACTTTAACATAAGCGGGATACTTCTAAATTTCTTTCCAGATTTAATAGAGTCATTAGCACAGGTTAAATTGGCGGCTGTACATGCTAATTATGAACTTAAGCTGCTTGAAAATAAGCAATATAAGGCAATAGTACAGGCATGTGAGGAGATTATCAGGGGGAAATTTCATAATCATTTTATTGTTGATATGATCCAGGGTGGAGCAGGAACATCCACTAATATGAACGCAAATGAAGTAATTGCAAACCGGGCACTTGAAATAATGGGTTACGAAAAGGGGCAATATGAATATTGTCATCCCAATACCCATATAAATTTATCGCAATCTACAAACGATGCATATCCTACGGCGATAAAATTAGCGTTAATAAAAAGCAATAATGCATTGATTGTTGTATTGAAGAAATTGATAAAAGCATTCCGGGATAAAGCATGTGAATTCGAGTTTGTAATAAAAATGGGACGTACCCAGTTACAGGATGCAGTTCCTATGACTCTTGGACAAGAATTTGAGGCATATGCGGTAACATTAGATGAAGAAATTCAAAGACTTGCAGAAAATGTAAATTTGTTTCTTGAAATAAATATGGGTGGCACTGCTATTGGAACAGGGATTAACGCTAAGCCCGGATATTCTGATAAGGTAATAAACCATTTAAGAAAGATAACAGGGCTGGAGGTAAAGAAAGCACAAAATCTTGTAGAAGCCACTCAGGATACAGGAGCATTTGTGATGTATTCTTCGGCAGTAAAACGTTTGGCAATAAAATTATCAAAGATATCAAATGATCTTCGTCTTCTGTCTTCAGGGCCCAGAGCAGGATTTAATGAAATTAATTTGCCACCTGTGCAACCCGGATCATCAATAATGCCTGGTAAAGTTAATCCGGTAATACCTGAGGTTGTTAATCAGATTGCTTTTAAAGTTATCGGGAATGACATTACCGTAACAATGGCAGCTGAAGCAGGTCAACTAGAGCTGAATGTTATGGAACCTATTATTGTTCAGAGCATTTTTGAATCGATAGAAATGCTTAAAAATGGGATGTTAACATTGAGAAGCAGGTGTATTGAAGGAATAGCTGCCAACAGGGAAAGATGCAGCAGTATGGTTGAAAACAGTATTGGATTGGTTACTGCTTTGAACCCGGTTCTCGGGTATGAAACATGTACAAAGTTAGCAAAGGAAGCTCTTGAAAGAAATATTAGTGTATATGATCTGGTAATTGAGAAAAAACTGCTTACAAAGGAGAAACTTAATGAACTCCTTAAACCGGAAAATATAATTAATCCTCAAGGTAAAGAATAGCTCTTAGCTCCTTTCATTCCTCTTCCTTATCCATTTCATCAAGTATCTTTTCTACTTCCTGTTCAGTTTTATGGAGTTTTTCCCGGCAAAGTTTAATGAGATGTGATACCCTTTTTACCTGGAAGGATAAGACATCTACATCAAGTTCTTCATTTTCCATTTT
>DAOVLD010000283.1 GCA_030631445.1 Bacteroidota bacterium | reverse complement strand
TCATGTATCTGAACAACTTGGACATCAGCCATCTAAAATTCCTGTTATCGTTCATAATTACTCAGCCATCTCAAACGGATTTGTTTCATGGGCTCCGAAAAGAATAGAGTTATATCCGGTTCCTGATCCGGGTTCTTTTCCCCAGGAATCGCTTGAGCAACTTATTCTCCACGAGTTACGGCATGTTGTCCAGGTTGACAAGCTAAATCAGGGTTTCACGCGTCTGTTCTCCTGGTTTTTAGGTCAACAGGCTGTTGGGGGTGTTTCCGGTATTATCCCATTTTGGCTGCTTGAAGGAGATGCTGTTTATAGCGAAACGTCATTAAGTCGTTCGGGTAGAGGCAGTTTGCCATTTTTTAAAATGAAGTTACGTGCTCTTTCTCTTGAAAAAGATGATTTTTGCAGCTTCGATAAAATGTTTTTCGGATCATATAAAAACTATATTCCTAACTACTACCAGTATGGCTATCAGATGGTTGCCTTTTCCATGCAAAAATACGGGGAAAGACTATGGAGCAACTCTATTGATTATATTGCAAAAAATCCCTATACATTTTTCCCTCTCCACATTAGCTTAAAAAAACAAACCGGTCTCTCAAAAATGGAACTCTATAAAGAAACCTTTAATTATTTAAATGATGAATGGGAAGAACAAAATTCACAGATCAGCTTCACTGAATTTGATATTATAAACAAATTAAAACGCAAGTCATATACAAGTTACCGCTTCCCACAATATCTTAATGACAGTATAATTATTGCTGAAAAATCAGGGATTGATCAGATTAAAGAATTTATAACTTTAAATACCAGGACCGGAGAAGAACAGATACTGCATAAACCGGGATATTATCAATCTTTAAGGTTATCAGCAGGAGCAAATAAAATTGTATGGTCGGAAAACATACCGGATCCCAGATGGGGAAACCGTAATTATTATGATATAAAGATATTTGACCTTGCTACTTCAAATGAAACCCGGCTTACCAACAGAAACAGGTATTTCAGCCCCGCAATATCTACCGATGGGAAAAAGATAGTAGCAGTTGAGATCAGCGAAAAAAATGAAGCATCTCTCGTAATTCTTGATGCATTTTACGGAAACACTATCTGTATAATAGAGATGCCGGAGGGTTTAACACCGTTAATGCCGGAATGGTCTGAAAGCGATGGTCATATTTTTCTTACTGTATTATCCGGGAAAGGGAAAAGTATACGCGAAGTTGATCCCGAAACCCAAATATGGAAAACCTGGGTAACCCCGGGATTCGATGATATAATGAATATTGTTCCATTAGATGAATTCATCCTTTTTCATGCTACTTATTCCGGGATCGACAATATTTATGCTCTCAATAAAAACAGCATGGATCTGTATCAAATAACCTCATCGAAATTTGGCGCATTTGATGTATGTATTTCACCTGACAAGTCGCAAATAGTTTTCTCGGATTACACCTCAAACGGATATAATCTTGGGAAAATGGTTTTTGACCCTGATGGGTTTCAAAATACATTTCCTTATAAAAACCGGGGAGAAATAAAAGTAAATAATAAGCAGAAAAAGTTTGTTTTCAACCAGGACAGTATTCTTGACACTGAATATGAAATAACAGGTTACAAAAAGGGATTGCACCTGCTGAATTTCCATAGCTGGATGCCCTTCTATTTCGACCTGGATAATTTTGAACTTACCAATCCAACTATCACTCCCGGATTTACAATTTTTAGCCAGGATATGCTCAGTACAGCTATAACAACTATTGGATACGAATACAGGGATAACCGGCATTATCTTCATTCAAAATTTACCTATAAGGGATGGTATCCGGTTATTGAACTATCAGCGGATTATGGAGGTACACCTGTTATTTACCGTGATTCGGCAGAAATCCAGCTTCCTGAAAATTATTCAAATAGAATTGATCTCAGGTCAAAAATTTATTTACCTCTGAATTTAACTCACGATCGTTTCAGTAAATTTTTCAAACCTTCTTTCGAAATTGTTTACACTAATAGTTTTTTATATAATGGTGAAAAGCAGGTTTACGAAAAAGGCAGGATATTTTTGAAATATCGTTTGTACTATGCAACATTACTGAAATTATCACACCGGGATTTTCAGCCACGATGGGGGCAGCTATTTGATATAAATTTCCTGCACACTCCCTTTGATCTGGTGCACTATGGCAATGATTTTTCATTCAGGACAGTGTTATATTTTCCCGGATTTCTAAGACATGACGGATTAAAATTTAAAATCGGGACAGAAAAACAATACCCAAAGAAATTTTTGTTTTACAACACTGTCGATTTCCCAAGGGGTTATAAACAAATAATTTCTGAAGAGTTTACTGCATTCTCAGGTGAATATTCTGTCCCTCTATTATACCCTGATCTTAACCTGTTTACATTAACTTATTTAAAGCGATTCCGGGGGAGCATTTTTGTTGATTATGCTGCCGGAAAACGAAATCATGACCTGCTAAACAGAACTTTTAATAAGTACCGTCAGGAATATTTGTCTATTGGAGGTGGTTTACTGGCTGATGTTCATTTCTTCCGTATTCCATTTCCTGTAAGTATGGGATTCGAGTATGCATATATGCCCTATAAAGATGCCTATGATATAAGATTCCTGTTTGAAATGAACATTTTTGGATTTGCTATTAACC
>DAOVLD010000195.1 GCA_030631445.1 Bacteroidota bacterium | reverse complement strand
TTTCATCTGTACCGAATTGCTTCTGTAAAACACTCCGGAAAACATCTTCCAGAACACTCATCATAGTGGTACGATCAATGTTTTTCAATTCCTTGAATTCAGAAAATGTATCGATTAAATTCATGTTTTCCATTTGTTCTTCTATTTAAAAGCTAATACTGTTTTAGCTGATTGTATTTGGTTAAAATCCAAAGAAATATTTTTATGAATAACCTTTTTTTTCTTTCCTTCTTTGACCTGTACTTTAATACCAAGTTCAATTCCTTTATCGGTTACCTCGTTCAATATCCCTTTATTTTTTGATCCATTCTGTGTTATTACTTCAATTTCGTTACCCCTGTTTTTGTAATATTGCTCAATAACCCGAAATGGCATACTAAGTCCCGGAGAGGAAACCTGTAATTCATAATCTTCCTCATCGCGGTTGAGTTTATCTTCAATCATTCTGCTGATTAGTGCACATTCATTAATAGTGATCCCTTCAGGCTTGTCAAGTAATACTTTAATAGTATTCCCGGAACCTATCGAAAGGGCAACAAAGAAGATGTCTTTATCTTCTGTCCAGTCTTTTACAATTTTTTCAATCTTTTCTGTATTAATCATAAAAATGATATAAAAATAGGGGACCTTCCGTCCCCCTTTAATACAACTCTTCACTTTTCTGTGCACAAAGGTAATTATTATCATTAAATTTACAAAATATGAAATACAATAGGATTTTTGAGATTTTCAATAGTTATAGCAACTTTGTAGTGCTATATTTATACTGTATTTGCAAACAATATAATTAGTGTTTGTCCATAAGGTTAAGCATTTTCGTAAATAAAGCATCAAATGGTAAATAACAAATCTCAAAAAACAAATAACAAATAATATCCAAATATCAATTACCAAATGAACAAAACTACTTTGAGTATTGTAATTTGGATCATTGAGATTTATTTGTATTTTGGTGCTTGTTATTTGTGATTTTTTATATTTATTTAGACTTTCGGCTTTATAGACGTACTATTAGTTATATATGATCAATAAACCCAAAAGTGTCAGGTCAGAATAAGCATAAAATCATTAATGATCCGGTCTATGGATTTATTAGTATCCCATCAGATCTGATTTATGAGTTAGTTGAGCATCCTTATTTTCAGAGATTAAGAAGAATTAAACAACTAGGGTTGACAAATTATGTTTATCCCGGAGCTACGCATACCCGTTTTCAACATGCACTGGGTTCACTACATCTTATGAGTCTTGCAATACAGACTATTCGGGAAAAAGGTCATGAGATTACACAGGAAGAAGCAAAAGCTGTATCGGCAGCAATACTTTTACATGATATCGGACATGGTCCGTTCTCCCATGCGCTTGAATATAGTATTATTGAACATATTACACATGAAGATATTTCAGGTATTTATATGGAGTACCTTAATAAACGGTTCAATGGGAAACTGGATATGGCAATTGAAATATTCAAAGGGGATTACAAGAAGAAGTTTCTGCATCAACTTGTTTCAGGGCAGATTGATATGGACCGTCTTGATTATCTTCGCCGGGATAGCTTTTTTAGTGGTGTGGTTGAAGGCTCTGTGAGTTTTGACAGAATAATTAAAATGTTGAATGTTGTAGGGGGTAATCTGGTGGTTGAAGCCAAAGGGATCTACTCAATAGAGAAATTTCTTATTTCAAGGAGATTCATGTACTGGCAGGTTTACATGCATAAAACTGTCATAGCCGGGGAGCAACTATTGGTTAATATTTTGAAAAGGGCTAAAACCCTGGCTGATAACGGAGTAGAATTGTTTGCAACACCTTCCCTGAAGTTTTTCTTGTATAATCACGTGAACAGGGAAACTCTTTTTTCTGCAAGTCCACGGTTTAATAAAGAAGAAGTTCTTGATCATTTTTCTAATCTTGATGACAATGATATAATATCTTGTGCCAGAGTTTGGGCAGATCATCCCGATTTTACATTATCATATTTGTGTAAGGGAATAATTAACAGGCAGTTATATAAAATCGAAATTAGTAATGATCCTTTCCCGGAACAGAGGATTGAAGAAATAAAAAAGAGAATAAAATCGTGTTACTCCCTTAATGAAGATGTAATGAATTATTTTGTTTTTACACTCTCAATTAGTGCCAATACCTATAGTCCGGAAGAGGAGGAGATAAGAATAATGAACAAATCGGGCCGGTTGGAAGATCTGTCTGATGTTTCTGAAATGCTGAAAATATCAGCACTGAAAAAAACGGAAAAAAAGCACATCTTATGTTATTTTAGGGAATAGAGGGAGTAGAGGGGAAAGATGGAAAAATGGAATAATGGAAGATTGGAATGATGCTTGCCCTGTGAAATGCGATGTAGGAGCTATTTCTACAGGGGAAGAAAAAGAGTTGAGTAATTGTGTTGCAGTGAGGCGGTGTTGCAGTGTTCCGAAGGACGCAGTTTTAACCGGATTTTAGAGGGTAAAAAAGGATTTTGCGAGGAGCGAAGCGACGAAGCAATCTCCTAAAAACAACCAGAATACTAAATAAATAGACTGTCATGAGCTTTACGAAAAGCAGGGAGAGATTGCTTCACTTCGTTCGCAAAATCCCTATACTTGTTATGCTTAAAAAGAGACACATGACAAACTTTTAACTCTTTGGAATAGTTGGAATGTTGAAAGTTTGTAAAGTTAAACGCTTACTTTTTACTTTATAACTTTTGACTCTTTATTCTTTACTTTTAACTTTATAACTTTATAACTTTTAACTCTTTACCAATGGAATTTACAGCAAAAATTATCGCACAGTTTCTGAATGGAGCAATTGAAGGAAATCCTGATGTTTCAGTAAATAATGTTTCAGGAATTGAACAAGGGAAAAAAGGCACAATAGCATTTCTGGCTAATCCAAAATATGCTAAGTATTTGTATACAACTAAAGCATCTATTGTGTTGATAAATAAGGATTTTAATGTTGAGAAAAAAGTGAATTGTACATTAATAAGGGTCGAAGATGCCTACCAGTCACTTGCCTCATTGCTGGAATTATACGAGCAACAGAAACCTGTAAAAAATGGCATTCACGAAATGGCAGTAATTGAGAAATCGGCAACTATAGGGAAGGATGTTTATATTGGGCCATTTGCCTATATTGGCGAAAAAGCTGTTGTAAAAAATAACGCCAAAATATATCCGCATGTATATATAGGTGATCAGGCTACCGTTGAGAATGGAACGGTAATTTATCCGGGAGTAAAGATATACCATGATTGTCGGATTGGAGCAGGATGCATAATTCATGCCGGGACAATTATCGGATCTGATGGTTTTGGATTTGCTCCGAAGTCCAGCAAGGATTATAAGAAAATTCCCCAGGTGGGTAATGTGATTCTGGAAGATGATGTTGAGATCGGTGCAAATTGTTCAATCGACAGGGCAACCATGGGTTCAACAATTATTAAAAAGGGCGTAAAGCTTGATAATTTAATACAAATTGCCCATAATGTAGAAATTGGTAAAAACACTGTAATGGCTGCCCAGACAGGAATTTCCGGATCAACAAAACTGGGGAGCGAATGTATGCTTGGTGGACAGGTTGGACTTATAGGTCATATTTCTATTGCTGATGGTGTGAAAATTGGCGCTCAGTCAGGACTCCTTGCTGATGTTAAGGATAAAGGGGAAGTGTTACTGGGATCCCCCGCATTCGGTTTTACCGATTATCGAAGATCTTATGTTTATTTCAGGAAACTCCCGGCACTAAAAGCAGAAATTGATGCTCTCAGAAAAGAGATAAATGAATTGAAAAAAAGCAATAATTGATTGATATTTTATGCTAATTTTAGTTATTCCAAAAGGCTAAGGAAGATAAAAGGTAAATAGGATTTTAAGATATTATAAATATAAATGCAAAAAAAACATGTCTAAATGAAAGTTAAAAAATTAATATGTGCAGTATGAAACCTTAGCCTTAGCCTCAGCCTTAGCCTTTAATACAATAATATTTAAATCATTTTTAGTATCTTGCCCGCCAATAATGAAGCAAATAACTTTTACTTTTAAATGAGCGAAAAACAAAGAACACTAAAAAAATCGGTTACCCTCAGGGGTAAAGGCCTTCA
>DAOVLD010000211.1 GCA_030631445.1 Bacteroidota bacterium | reverse complement strand
TTTGTTTCGTTTTTTTTGATCGTTCAAAAAAAATTGAAAATTCTTAGAAGAAAAGTGGAAACTGAAAAAGTACAACCGGAATTCCAAATAAATAAACTTTAATGAGCTTTTCGATTTATATTTTGAATTTCCACAAATTATCTCTTCATTTGTCACCGTGGAAAGATTTGACTGATTGCAACCATCATCGTCCTCCGTAGCTTTAGCGAAGGAGGAGTAAAAATGCTAAACCAGTATCCATTCCTGTTTACCAGTCATCATCCCCACTTCAATTATTTGTTTAACAATAAATTCATAAAAAAATGTCATATCTTTTTACCTCAGAATCCGTGTCAGAAGGACACCCTGATAAAGTTGCCGATCGTATTTCAGATGCATTACTGGATGAGTTTTTGCGACACGATCCCGATTCAAAAGTTGCCTGTGAAACACTTGTTACAACCGGACTGGTGGTATGTTCAGGCGAAGTAAGAACCGAGGGTTATGTTGATGTACAAAAGATAGCCCGCCGTGTTATTAAAGATGTCGGTTATACCAAAGCTGCCTATAATTTCGAATCCGAATCATGCGGGGTTATCTCCACTCTGCATGAGCAATCAGATGATATTAAGCAGGGTATTGATAGAGAAAAACCTGAGGAACAGGGAGCCGGTGACCAGGGGATGATGTTCGGCTATGCAAATAAAGATATGGATAACGGTATGCCTTTGCCGCATGAACTTTCTCATATCCTGCTGCAGCAACTGGCTGCTATTCGCAAAGAAGGTAAGGAAATGACATATCTGCGCCCCGATTCCAAATCGCAGGTAACCATTGAATATGAAGATGACGGAACACCGGTCAGGATTGACACAATTATAATATCAACCCAGCATGATGATTTTGCCAAACCCGAAAATAAAACTATAGAAGCCGACCGGAAATCAGATAAGCTGATGCAGGAGAGAATATATGATGATATAATGAAAATTCTTATCCCCAGGGCAATCAATGTAGTCCCTGACAGGATTAAAGTGTTGTTTAATAATGGATTCCGGTTGATCGTTAATCCTACCGGCAAGTTTGTAATCGGCGGACCCCATGGTGATACCGGTCTTACCGGAAGGAAGATCGTAGTTGACACATACGGAGGCAAAGCCCCGCACGGAGGGGGCGCTTTTTCAGGAAAAGATGCCTCAAAAGTCGACAGGTCGGCTGCATACGCTGCCCGTCATGTGGCAAATAACCTGGTAGCTGCCGGAGTTGCCGATGAAGTACTTATTCAGCTTGCATACGCCATCGGTGTTCCAGAACCGGTAAGTGTATTTATAAATACTTTCGGCACCTGTCACGTTAAAAAAAATACTGCAGGAAATATAATTCGTGATGGTGATATCGCAAAAAAGATAAATAAGATATTTGATCTCCGCCCTTATGCTATTATTAAACTGTTCGGACTGAAAAATCCCGTTTTTGAACCCACTACAAACTACGGTCATTTCGGTCGCGATTTTTATCAGCAAGAAGTTGAAGTCTATTACAACGGTCCGGGTATAACCACCAGGGAAGTAAACGGAGAAATGAAAAAATATAAAAAAGTTGAATTCTTCGCCTGGGAAAAGCTGGATTATGTTGAGAAAATAAAAAAAGCCTTTAAAATGTAAGAAGAGGTAATGAGGAATAGAATAAATTAAAAATTAAAAATTAAAAATTAAAAAAGGAAGAAGAAGAAATGATGGGCAACTGGCTCATTCCCCGATATTTACTTTAGGCACGGAACAATGATATCTCCCCCTTGGGGAGACTAAGAGGGGGTAGGTTTTTTAAGATTCACAAAATTTCAAGGTCCTAATCAAAAGGCAAATTCCTAAACCCACAAATCCATTTTAAACTTTAATGTTTTTATAATCTTTTCTTCTTGTCCCGAAATGGTTAATTCGCAACATGCGAATTGCTAACCATTTCGAGGATCCTCGAAAAATAAAGAAAATCAAAGATTTTCTATTTTTCGGGACCTTAAACTCTTCATTCTTCCCTAATTTTGTTTTTCTCATTTAATTGAGTAATTTTACTCATTGTATTGAGTAAATTGTAAATTATGTTTGAACGATCAGAATTACAGATACTTAAAAAAAGGGTTATCGAGCCACGTAAATTTATCCAGGTTCTGATGGGACCGCGTCAGGTAGGTAAAACAACGCTGGTAAGCCAACTTCTTAAACAAATTCATCCCGCCTTATATGAGTCGGCTGATGCCATTCCCGCGGGAGATTCAACCTGGTTACAGCAGATATGGGAGTCGGCAAGACTAAAAATGAAGACACAAAATGCACCTCAGTTCTTACTGGTAATCGATGAAATTCAGAAGATAGCTAATTGGAGTGAGACCGTAAAAAAACTTTGGGACGAGGATTCATATCAAGGGATTCAACTAAAAGTGATTTTACTGGGATCTTCAAGATTATTGCTGCAACAAGGATTAACAGAATCGTTAGCCGGACGTTTTGAAACCATATATCTTACCCATTGGACATTAAATGAGATGGAACAGGCATTTGACTGGGATGCAAATACATTTGCCTGGTTTGGCGGGTATCCCGGAGGAGTCGGGCTAATAAAGGATGAAAGCCGTTGGAAAAAGTACGTTAAGGACTCTCTGATAGAGACCAGCATCTCTAAAGATATATTAATGCTTACACGGGTATATAAACCTGCTTTAATGAAGAATCTGTTTGAGCTGGGTTGTCTGTACTCCGGACAAATCCTGTCTTTCACTAAAATACAGGGACAGCTTCAGGATGCGGGAAATACCACAACATTATCACATTATCTTAAACTTCTTGATACTGCCGGTTTATTAGGAGGCATCGAAAAATTTGCTGCCACTGCCATTCGAAAACGATCTTCCAGCCCTAAATTTCAGGTTCATAATAATGCACTTTTAAACGCTCAACAAGGTAATATCCAATCCGATGCAATGTCAAAACCTGATAAATGGGGGAGAGTTGTAGAATCAGCCATTGGTGCACATCTGTTAAATCACTCCATTCGTGAAGATTTTTCAGTTTTTTACTGGCGTGAAAGCAACGAGGAGGTGGATTTTGTATTGGAAAAACAAGGTAAAGTGATAGCCATTGAAGTAAAAAGTAATTATGCTAAAAAGAAAAAAGGAATGGATGCTTTTAACAGGAAATTCGGTCCGCATAAAATGGTTCTTATCGATAATAATAGCTTACCCTGGCATGAATTTCTGAAAATAAATCCTGTTGAATTGTTTTAAATAAGGTAATGAGGTAATGAAGAAAGGCAAAGGGCAGAAGGCAAAAGCTTGCCACGTGAAATGCGACGAAGGAGCATATTTCACAGTGGGCAAAAGGGAAGAGGAAGAAATGATGGGCAACTGACTCATTTCCCGATATTTACATTAGGCACGGAACAATGATATCTCCCCCTTGGGGGAGACTAAGAGGGGGGTAATCATGACAGTCTATTTGTTTGGCATTCCGGTTGTTCCTGGGAGATTGCTTCCCGCCTTCACTGCGTTACGGCGGGCAAAGCGTCGCTACGCTCCTCGCAAAATCCTTTTTCACCCTTTCCTATCCATATAAACCCCATTTTTTCCTAATTTTGAATTCAGAAACTAAACTAACAAAGAACTGTTTTTTAATGCAAGCCCAAAAAGAAAAACACCAAAAAAGATGGTACGCTCTCTACACCCGTTCCCGCTGGGAAAAGAAGATCCATGAAGCTCTTGTGAAGAAAGGTATCGAATCATACCTCCCTTTGCATAAAACCCTTAGGCAGTGGAGCGACCGGAAAAAATGGGTGGATGAGCCGTTGCTTCGTTCATACGTGTTTGTCTGGATATACCAGAAAGACTATCCGGAACCGCTAAAAACCCCCGGGGTGGTAACTTTTGTAAAGACCGCAGGAAAAATG
>DAOVLD010000064.1 GCA_030631445.1 Bacteroidota bacterium | reverse complement strand
TTCACTCTTCCAAGATTATAATCCACTGTATAATCCACATTTTCCTGTAATTGTATTCCGCCGGCAGTAACTTTTACCGATCCCTGGGGAACATTCAGGGCATTAAGCTGGATCTCTGAACTTGAAGATGAAGAATAGGTGCCTGCAATCTTGAATTTATTCTTCTCCGCCATTTGTCTCGCTTTTACCTGGGTTGAATCATACAGTTCTTCAAAAACATATTTATCAGCAATAGCATCGTCCCCTATCCGTTGCCGCAGATACTGCCCAAATGGCTCCAGAACAGGGAAAATAATCCTTCCTGATTCAGGCATAATGGTTATCCCGGCGATAAAATCAAATTTCCCATCGGGTGATGGTTCAAGTTGTGAATCCAGGTTATCAAGATTTAGAATATGCAATAAAATCTGGTCGCTTAACTTACCTTCAGGAAGATAATTTATTGCATTACCTGTCTTATCGTCCTGGTACAGAACATTCAGTTCAAAGTCCTGCTTTTTAACCTGGTAGGCACCAAGGGCGTAGACATTTTTCATCATCAGATCCCATGAAGGCAGTCTGGGAGTTAAATTTGTTCCTTTTATCAATTTCAATATCAAAGAGTTAGGAGCTCCAACCTCTGCGGAAAATTCACCAACCCTGTAAACCTTGCCATTCAATGTATATTCGTATGCAACAGCCAGAACCTGGTCAGCATTAAGTGCTGTATTTACAGATATATACCCAAGTTGTTTATTAAGTTTATATTCACGAGTAGTAAGTTTACGGGCATTTTCAATCTTTTCATAATCCTGTCCAATAGTAAACCCGGGGGATAAAGGTGCAAGTGTATTTGTTACCTGATTAATATTTCTTATTTCCTGGTAATTATTTACCATTTCCTGGTAAATACCATTCAAATCATTATACGGATATGGTCCCGTCCCGGTTTGTGCGAATGCCGGGATTGAATTATAAATATTTTTTTGTGATTCAGCAATATCTAAAAATGTTACTATATTCCGGGAGTCTTCAAAATTATTTGATTTGTTTGTCACCCAAATTTCTATCCGCTCAATATTTACACCTGAGTTAATAACAGGCAGGTTTTTCATGGCAGTATTATAAGCATCCCGGAAATATTGAGACAGAAAAAAGTGTTTATTCGCTTCGTATTCATCAGAATTTACTTCAAAATCATTAAGTTGAGCACCTCCCTTCACATCAATAACCGAAGTTTCCCCTTTTTGCTGTGAAAAGACATTAGTAATAGTAAGTTTTCCGAATTGAAGCTCAGTCTTCAGACCGAATAAGCTTTGGCTACCGGTAATAAGGGATCCGGAGAGTGGCAAAGTAACATTACCGGCCTCTATTTTCTTAATAATCTCATCCTCTTTACCTGAGTATTCAAGTTTGGTTTTATTCTCAAAATCAAAAGTAGCTTCTGTATTATAATTCACTCCCAATCGCATTTTATCGCCAATGGTGCCTGTCACATTCATTTGTATCTTTTCCTGGAAGTCAAAAGTAGCAACTTTCCTAAGCCGCTCGGAAAGGGATGGATTATCAATTCTTGAGATATTAACACCAAAAATCAGCTCTGCCGAGCCCTGTGGAATAACATTAATGGTATTGCTGCCAAACACCTTATCAATACCTTCAATTCCAAACTGGAGTTTTGGCAAAATTGATGAACGATAATCAGTACCTTCACCACTGCTCCGTTCCTGCCAATATTTTCTTACTGATTGTTCAAATCTATATTTTTTATATTCATCCAGGGTCATGTAAACAGGTGTACGGTAATTAAAATCACCAATTTTATCCTGAAGAATATATTCGTTTTTTTCAGGATCATAAGTTACCATTGAATTAATATTAGAGGGAAGTTTCAGGTACAATCCCGATTGTACTTCTCTAATATAAGGGTTACCTGAATAGTCATTAAATGGAAAACGAAGATCAACAACAGTAGTATCCTTCCGGGTTGTGTCCTGTTGTAGTATTTCCGGGGAAGGGGAATACGGATTTTCCTGGTAAAATAAATAAGTAGTCCTTGTCAGTACCGGTGACGATCCTAACCAAAACATTACTATCCCTGCAATAATATATCTCAGATTTTTTTTCAAGTGCCACGGAAATATTATTAGAGCTTTACAATTTTTTCAATGCTTTCTTCACCAGCTCCTCAACTGTAATATCCCGTTCTTCCCTAAGGATCTTATCCAGTACTTTTTGGACAGAAGCTTTTGAGAATCCCAACATTACTAAAGCAGATAACGATTCTTCTCTTAAAGTATTGCTTTCTTCTTTGAAAATTTCACTTACATCGTTTGATTCTCCAACCTTTTCCATAAGATCTACAACCACTCTTTGGGCTGATTTGGCTCCAATACCTTTAATACTTCTCAATAGATTAATATCTGCTTCCATAATAGCTTTACTGAGTTCGGAAGGAGAAAGTGACGAAAGCATTAACCGGGCTGTATTTGCCCCAATTCCGGACACTGATATCAGCATCCTGAAAATTTCCCGTTCATGCTTATCAGCAAATCCGAAAAAGAGCTGGGCATCTTCCCTGACAATTTGATGGATAAGCAGTTTAACTTCATTCTTCCCGGAAATATTTGAAAAAGTATTAAGGGAAATATTGATAAAATAACCAATATCACCAGCTTCAACAACAGCATAAGTAGGACTTACCTCTTTTAATTTGCCCTGAATATACTCATACATAAATAGCAGGATTAATTTAAAAAATTAAAAATTAAAAATTAAAAATTAAAAATTATAAAAAACATCCCGAAAGCTTTCGGGACCAAATATCAATTATCAATTGACCGAAACAGTTTTGAATATTGAGATTTTGGCTATTGAGATTTATTTACTTACATAATAATTAATATTCAAAGGTGTTCATGAGGTTACTTCGTTCAGTTGTATTTTGCCTGCCCCGTAAGGAAGTTTACCCTGTGAAATTGCGGAGCAATATTTAACAGGGCATGACCGTACGGGGGTGCTTGTCATTTGTGATTTTTACTATTTACTAAAACTTTCAACTTATAGACATACTCTAATTATACCTCGTTTCTGCCCTGGGCATCCACACATGCTATAGCTGCCATATTAACGATCTCTTTTTCTGAACTCTCTAGCTGTAGGATATGAATGGATTTCCTGATACCCATTAAAACAGGTCCGATAACCTGAGCATTCCCTATCTCCTGCATCATTTTGTATGCAATATTTCCTGAATCCAGGTCTGGGAAAATAATTGTATTGACATCTGTTTCTGCCAATTTACTGAATGGGAACTTGCTCTTTCTCAATTTTTTATTAAAAGCAAAGTTAGCTTGCATTTCCCCGTCAACGATTAAATCGGGATAATCACGGTGTAGTATTTCTACTGCCTCACGAACCATCCCCGGACTTCCATCCCTGAATGCTCCAAAGTTGGAATATGAAACGAGAGCGATCTTTGGCTCAATACCAAACTGTCTGACTTTTTCAGCTGTAATCAGAGTGGTATCAACCAATGTTTGTGCTGTTGGTTTAAAATTAATTGTTGTATCTGAAAAGAAAAAGGTCTTCTTTTTTGTATTCACAATGTACATCCCTGCAATATGTTTCAATGCGCTGTCTGTTCCAACCAGTTGAATAGCAGGCCGGATTGTGTCAGCATATTTACTTGAAAAACCTGAAATGAAAGCATCAGCCTCACCACTTTCAACCATCATAACCCCAAAATAATTGCGGTTTTGAACACTTTCCAAAGCTTCATCGTATGTAATTCCTTTTCTTCGTCTTTTCTTAAATATCAACTCCGCAAATTTTTCTCTTCTTCCTGATTCCTCCAAAGACTGATAATCAATAACCGGGACATCATGCAGGTCAAGAGCATTTTCGTTAATAAGATCAGCGATTTTCTTTTTGTTTCCCAAAAGAATAGGCTTTGCAATACCTTCATGAACAACAGTCTGTACAGCTTTCAGTATCCTCGGGTTATCACCTTCAGCAAAGACTATTTGTTTTGGATCGTTACATGCCATATTCTGAATATTTCTAAGCAAGACATTCTCATAACCCAGGCGTTTATCAAGTTCCTGGCAATAAGCATCCCAGTCAGTTATCTTTTTCCTGGCAACACCTGTTTCAATAGCAGCTTTCGCCACCGCGGGAGCAACCCTGGATATCAATCGTGGATCAAGCGGTTTTGGTATGATATAATCTTTTCCGAAAATTAAACTTTTAACATCATACGCTTTGATAACCGTTTCCGGAACCGGCTCCTTAGCCAGTTCAGCAAGAGCATGCGAAGCTGCTATTTTCATCTCTTCATTGATTATTGTAGCCCTAACATCAAGAGCTCCTCTGAAAATAAAGGGAAACCCAAGTACATTATTCACCTGGTTTGGATAATCTGAACGACCTGTAGCCATAATGATATCATCCCTGGCTTCAACAGCGTCTTCATAAGATATTTCAGGATCGGGATTAGCCATAGCAAAAACTATGGGTTTGGGAGCCATTGTTTTAACCATTTCTTTACTCATAACACCTCCAATTGATAATCCAAGAAAAACATCTGCATCTTTCACAGCTTCTGCAAGTGTACTTATATCTCTATCTGTAATAAATTCCTTTTTGTATTTATTCAGGTCTTTCCTTTTTTTATTCAGGACGCCTTTACTGTCAAGCATAACAATATTCTCTCGTCTTGCACCAAGTGCCATATAAAGCCTGGAACAAGATATTGCAGATGCTCCTGCTCCGTTTACAGTAATTTTTACATCTTCAATCTTCTTCCCTGCCAACTCAAGAGCATTAACTAACCCGGCTCCGGAAATAATTGCTGTTCCATGTTGATCATCATGAAAAACAGGAATGTCCAATTCTTCTATCAATCTTTTTTCAATTTCAAAACACTCAGGAGCTTTAATATCTTCCAGGTTGATCCCTCCAAATGTAGGAGAAATTGCTATCACAATATCTACTATTTTATCAATGTCTTTCTCATTTACCTCAATATCAAAAACATCCACATCAGAGAAAACTTTAAACAGTAACCCTTTCCCTTCCATAACAGGTTTCCCTGCCAGGGCGCCAATATCACCAAGACCAAGAACAGCGGTCCCATTGGAAATTACAGCAACCAGGTTTCCCTTCATAGTATATTTGTAAGCTTCTTCAGGATTAGCTTCTATTTCCCTGCAGGGTTCGGCAACCCCGGGAGTATACGCCAGAGATAAATCTGTTTGTGTACTGTAAGATGTAGTCGGGATCACTTCAAGTTTTCCCGGTTTGCCTTTTGAATGATAATCAAGTGCTACTTGACGTGTAATTTTAGCCATGATATTGGATTTTTTTTAGTTTTAACTTTAATGCAAGAACAATTGAAACAAAATTAATAAATATTGAGGTTGTTATTACTTACAAGTCTGTTATAATAATAATAATAGTATGTTATTTAGCAGGATAGCAAAACATATAAGTTCCGGAGCATGTAAAAAAATGAATAGATAAATTAATCCTGAGCAGGTGTATCCTCATAAGTACTTGACTCCAATGGGTTTGATGTAATTTCTGCATATGCTTTCCTGTTCATATAAATATCACAAGACAGGTACAATGCATTTCTGAAAGAGTCGGGTGAAGCAATTCCCTGCCCGGCAAGTTCATAAGCCGTACCATGAGCAGGCGCCGTGCGAATTATTGGAAGACCGGCTGTGAAATTTACGCCTGCTCCAAGAACAAGAGCTTTAAAGGGAGCAAGACCCTGATCGTGGTACATAGCCAGAACAGCATCAAATTTTGAATAATTATCTGACCCAAAAAAACCATCCGCCGAGTAGGGACCAAACGCGAGAATTTTCTCCTCTTTCGCTGCTTCAATAGCCGGTGTTATAATTTCAATTTCTTCTGATCCAATTACTCCCTCATCGCCGGCATGTGGATTCAGACCCAATACGGCAATTCTCGGCTTATGAACCCCAAAATCCTGAATTAATGATTGTTCAAGAAGTTTTAGTTTATTAAGAATATTATCCTTTGTAATATGTTCAGGTATCTTTGCGACAGGTATATGAGTGGTAACAACACCTACTCTCAACAGGTCGCTTGCCATAATCATTAAAGCTTCCTTTTCTTCAAAAAAACTTTCAAGATATTCTGTATGTCCCGGAAAATTAAAATTATCCGACTGAATATTATTTTTATTTATAGGAGCTGTTACCAGAACATCAATTTTTTCATCTCTAAGATCGCTAACTGCCATTTCCATGCTTTTTAGTGATGCTTGCCCCGCTTCCCGGGTTGATTTTCCCAACTCAACCCTTACAGAATCATCAAGAATATTAATAATATTTGGTCTTTTGAAATTTGCTTCTTCAGGTGATTTAATGTGGTTAAAACTGAAATTAGATACTTTGATTGCTTTCCGGTGATAGGCTGCCACTTTCGGAGATCCGTACAGAATTGGGGTACACATTTCACTTATCCGATTATCCTCAAGTGTTTTAATAATAATCTCATAGCTAATACCGTTAATATCACCCTGTGTAATTCCAACTTTTATTTTATTGTGTTCCATAATACCGGTTCTTCTTACAAATTAACTTCGAAAGTTAGTAATTCCAATTAATGATTATCCATCCTTATCAAAAAGATTCGGGAAATTGCGTATAAAATCAAACAATAACCTGACACCAATAGCCGTAGCTCCTTTACCCTGGTATGAATTTGCTTTTTTAAGGAAGGCTGAACCGGCTATATCAAGATGAATTAGCGGATAGCCGGTAAATTTTTCAAGGAATTTTCCTGCAGTTATTGCTCCTGCATCACGTTCGGCAATATTTTTCAGATCAGCGATATTCGATTCAAGTAATTTATCATATTCTTCCCAAAATGGAAATTCCACAATCCGCTCATGAACATGGTTCCCGCTATGAACAAGAGATTTCATGTATTTACTTTCCGCATTTCCCATACCAACAATTCCAAACCTCCCAATTGCCAATGCTGCCGAACCTGTCAGAGTAGCAATATCAATTATCAGCTCAGGTTTGTATTTATCTGCATAACTTATTGCATCAGCCAAAATCAGTCTGCCTTCAGCATCAGTATTTAAAACCTCCACCGACATACCATTATACATAGTAATAACATCACCCGGAGCCACTGCATTTCCATCAGGACGGTTATCTGTAGCAGGTAATAAACCAATAACTTTTACCGGAATTTTTAACTGTGCAACCGCATACATCACTCCTGCAACAGCAGCAGCACCACTCATATCCGATTTCATATAATCCATACTGTTTTGGGTTGGCTTCAAACTCAAACCCCCTGTATCAAATACAACTCCTTTCCCAACTAAAACCAATGGATTTTTGTTCACCGCATTATCAGGCATCCACTCCATTACAGTAAATGTAGGCGGATCAATACTCCCCCTGTTCACACCAATTAACCCGCCCATTTTCAGTGATTCAATTTTCTTCTTATTATAAACTTCAACTGAAAAACCACCAAGAATTCCCAATTGTTTCACAGTTTCTGAAAATTGAACAGCATTCATGAATGATAAAGGTTCATTGACCATATCACGGACAAAATAAACTGCCTGATTTATAGTTTTTAATACATCAACCTCTTGCTTTTTCAGCTTATCTGATACTATCAGTATACTTTTTAATGGATGTTTTTTTTCTGCTTTATCGCCAAAATATTTTAGAAAACAGTAGTTGCCCAACACTAATCCCTCAGCAAAAGCAAAAAGGAGGCCCGGTTCTCCTATCGCATCTACTAAAACAATTTCACTATGCTTATGCTGTTTAAGCAGTAAAGAATGTTCGTTGCCTGTTCTTCTGCATTTTTCATACTGTTTGTCGAGATCGGTTTCTTTATCAATAACCTGTATGTAACTCCACTTACTATAAGAATTAATGGAAATCTGTTTTTCTCCATCTTTTATCTGTTCCGTAATATATTTAAGCTCCAGCCTGGTAAAAGCGAAATGGCTAAGGTTGTTATCTTTACGAATAAGATATATCACAGATTTATTTGCGGGTATATCTTTTACTAGTGAATATTTTAAATCCATATATAAAATTTATTTAAAAAGCAAAATTAAT
>DAOVLD010000095.1 GCA_030631445.1 Bacteroidota bacterium | reverse complement strand
CCCAAGTAAATAGAATCCCATTAAACTAAAAATCACTATCCAGAGTGCAATATAAATATCCCTGCTCATAATACCCAGATGGTAACCCTGATCGATAGTTGAGATAAATTTAAAACTAAAGGCGAGCACAATAAATCCAAGTACAACTTTAACAGAATTAAGCCAGCCACCTGATTTAGGAAGAGTGTTTATCCATGATGGAAAAATAGCAAAAAGGGTAAAAGGTAAGGCAAATGCTAAAGAGAATCCGAACATTCCCAGGGCAGGTTCAATAACCTCGCCACCTGCTGCTTCAACCAAAAGAGCACCAACAATAGGACCGGTGCAGGAAAATGATACCAGAACAGTAGTAAGCCCCATAAAGAATGCAGCTATAAGTCCTCCTTTGTCAGCCTGTTTATCTGTCCTGTTTATTAATTTGTTAGGCAAAATCAGTTCAAACATTCCGAAAAACGAAGCTGCAAATGCCATAAAAAGAAGAAAGAATATCAGGTTGGGGATCCAATGTGTGCTAATATTACCGGCAAAATCAGCCCCTGCACTTGTAAGCGATACAATAAGACCTATTGATGTATAGATAATAATAATTGAAAGTCCGAAAATAATTGCCTGAGCAAGTGATTTCCCCCGGCTGACATTTCCACGGCTAAAAAAAGCAACTGTTATTGGTATCATCGGGAATACACAAGGAGTAAGAATACCGGCAAATCCTGCAAGTATTGATATAAAGAAAAATCCTGGTAGTGATGACCTGTTACCTGATGATTGGGACTTTGAAGAGTCAATAGTAGTTTTAGCCCGGGATGCATCGTTTGGTTCAAGTACAAATTCAAACTCTTCATCTTTGGGAGGCAGACATCTTTGATCATCACAACTCATATATTCAACGCTTCCTGAGATAGTAACAGGTCCATCTGAGATTAGTTTAACCTTTTGAATAAAAACCGCTTTATTACTAAAAAGCTTAAGGTTCATATCAAAGCTGGGATCGTATTTCTCCTCTGCTTCAGACATCTCTTCTACATTTCCAACCAACTCAAAATTATCTGATTCGTTTATGCTGAAAGAAGTAGGTATCGGTCCTCCGTCAGGAATATCCTGCGAATACAAATGCCACCTGTTCTCAATTTTAGCAGTAAAAACTAATTCATACTGCATTGTTCCTGTTTTGTTATAAGCAAACTCCCAATCAACCGGATCAAGGATTTGCGAAAACAAAGCATTTGCACTTATAAACAAAAATGAAATAAGTGTTATGATGTGTGTGTTTTTCATCATTTACTTTGTAATCTCGTCACCAAATTTATCTAAAAAGTGATATTCCAGGAAATTATAGGTTTGTATTTTTCTTATTTTTATTTTGCACTTATGTTTTACTCGCCACTTTAAACGCAGTGACCAAATCCCTTTAGTTATATAAGCCGCAATAATAGGATGCACTTTTAATGTGAGTTTTGACAACTTGAGATCTTTTACAATATTACCAATTTCCTCCTCAAGTTTTTCAGCAAACAGTAATGCAGGAGTTATTTTACCGGAACCCTGACATGCAGGACATTTTTCTGTCGTAGTAATATTCATTTCAGGTCTTACGCGCTGGCGAGTGATCTGCATAAGTCCGAATCTGGTTAACGGCAGGATATTATGTTTCGCACGGTCGCCCTTCATTTCTTCTTTCATCTTCTCAAACAGCTTGTTCCTGTTTCCGGCAGAAAGCATATCAATGAAGTCAATAACAATTATTCCACCCATATCCCGCAGACGTAACTGCCTTGATATCTCATTAGCAGCAGCCATGTTAACTTCCAGGGCATTTGCTTCCTGATCATTTCCGGATTTTGAACGATTTCCGCTATTCACATCAATAACGTGTAAAGCTTCAGTGTGTTCAATAATAAGATAAGCCCCATTTTTAAAATTAACCGTTTTACCAAAAAGGGCTTTAATTTGCTTAGTGACTCCGAATTGGTCAAAAATAGGAGTTTTACCAATATAAAGTTTAACGATCTTTTCTTTCTCAGGAGCAATAGTTTTAATATATTCTTTTACTTCCCTGTAGAGAGAATAGTCGTTTACATTGATACTGGAAAAATTAACATTCAGGTTATCCCGAAGAAGAGCAGCTGTGCGGTTAAGTTCTACTATCATCAATTTCGGGAAAGAAACTTCTATAAGCTGAAAAAAAGCTTTTTCCCATTTAACAACCAGGTCACGCAATTCTGAGTCAAGAAGTGCCACTTTTTTACCCTGAGCAGCTGTTCTTATGATTACCCCATAATTTCTGGGTTTAATACTCTGCAGAAGCATTTTTAACCTGGTTTTTTCCTCGGGTAATTCCAGTTTCTGAGAAACAGACACCTTATCGGAAAAGGGCATAAGAACAATATTCCGACCTGCAAGAGATATTTCAGAACTCAGTCTGGGTCCTTTTGTTGAGATAGGTTCTTTTGTTATCTGAACTATAATGGGTTGATCAACTTTCAGTACATCATTGATTTTCCCATATTTATCAATATCCTTTTCATTTCTGAACCTGTTTAACGACGGGACTTTACCTTTACGACTAATAGCAGTATCGAGATACTTTTTCAATGAAAGGAACTGCGGACCAAGGTCCAGATAATGCAAGAAAGCATCCTTCCCATACCCCACATCAACAAATGCGGCGTTTAGTCCGGGCATTATCTTTTTTACTTTTCCAAGATAAATATCACCAACTGAAAATTTAAGATTAGTCTTTTCCTTCTTAAGTTCAACTAATCGTTTATTCTCAAGAAAGGCGCTATTTATCTCAAAGGGAGAGTAACTAATTACCAGATCCTGGCTCACAATATCCTCATGTTAAATTATCAACCGCACTATTTCCTACAATACTACAACTAGTTAAACCTAAAGGCTAACAAACCTTTAGGTTAAATAGTAAAACACATCAATAAATGAATTAGGAAACGGATGTTTACTTCCGCTTTTTATGCCTGTTTTTTCTCAGGCGCTTTTTCCGCTTATGCGTTGACATCTTATGTCTTTTCTTCTTCTTTCCGCTAGGCATAAATTCATTAATTTGCGAAGTAATGTTCAGAAATTCCTTCTAATGTTTAACATTATTCTTCACCTTACCAACAAATGTTTTTGAAGGCTTAAAGGCAGGGATAAAATGCTCAGGAATAATTATTGTAGTATTTTTAGAAATATTCCTTGCAGTTTTTTTAGCTCTCTTTTTCACAATAAAACTGCCAAATCCACGAAGATATACATTTTTATCTTTTACAAGTGAATCCTTAACAGTTTCCATGAAAGCTTCAATTGTCTTTTGTACTGTTACCTTTTCAATACCGGTATTTTTCGAAATTTCGTTTACAATGTCTGCTTTTGTCATTTTTTAAAATCTTTAGTTATCAATATTTTACATCGGTTTTAATATCAAGTGTGCAAATATAAAAGATTTCCAACAATAAACGAAATACTTAACTATTTTTTTTACTATTTTTGTAATTAATAATCAGTTGGCAGTTCACAGTCGGCAAGTAAAGAAAGGCAGCAATTAACATTTTAATCATATAGGCATTTAATCATTCAATCATTCAATCATTTATTATTATGTCAATAAATAAAGTAATTCTGGTAGGTAATGTTGGAAAAGATCCTGAAGTAAGATATCTGGACAGCGGTGTAGCTGTTGCTAACTTTCCTTTTGCAACAAGCGAAACATATAAAAATAAACAAGGAGAAAAGGTTACAAACACTGAATGGCACAATATTGTTATGTGGAGAGGATTAGCCGAAGTGGTTGAAAAATATGTAAACAAGGGGTCTCAGCTTTACATAGAAGGAAAGATCAGAACACGGTCGTACGATGACAGGGATGGAAATAAACGTTATATAACAGAAATTGTTGGAGACAATATGCAAATGCTTGGACGTAAAAGTGACAGAAGCAGTATTCCTCCTCCTTCAGAAGAAGACACCCCCGTTGCAAAATCTGATAATCAGGATATTACAACATCCAGTATGGACAAGGCCACTGGCAATTTCGAAAACCAGGATACTTCAACCACGGAAGAAAATGACGATCTTCCATTTTAGTCCGATAAATAAGTTATAAACATATATTTATTTAGTTTGGAAACAGATGATCCTTACTCGTGGATGCCGCTAATAAGCAGCAATATTATTTTCCATCCATTTAACCCCATTATTTTTGTCTGGTTAACAGTACTGATTCTGCTTCTTATATGTTCAGCACTTATCTCCGGATCGGAAGTGGCATATTTTTCACTTTCACCTTCAGACTTAGATAAATTCAAACGGGAAAAAAGCAAGAAATCTAACCGTATCATGAAATTAATTGATATGCCCGAAAGGTTACTTGGATCTATTCTTATATCTAACAATTTTGTTAATGTCGGGATTGTAATCATATCAAACTATATTATCAACAGGATAGTGGATCTGTCTGATGCCAGAGTAATCGGGTTTATTTTCCGGGTGGTAATTATAACCTTCCTGCTCTTGCTATTTGGAGAAATTCTGCCTAAAATATACGCGACACAATTTGCAATTAAATTTGCCAGGTTAATGGCTACACCTCTCACAATTCTTGATAAGATTTTTAAACCAATCAGTCTGGTTCTAATATCATCAACATCCATTATTCATAAAAAATTTACTCGTTTAAAGGATGATATTTCCATGGATGATCTGTCTGAAGTTCTCGATCTTCCGTCAACCAAAATAACCGAAGATAAAGAGATTCTTAAGGGTATTGTCCGGTTCGGGAATATTGATGCAAAAGAAATAATGAAAGCAAGAATGGATATTTTCGCTATTAATATTGATACAAAATTCACTGAGCTTTTACCCGAAATTATCTCTTCAGGTTATTCAAGGATACCTGTTTATATTGAATCACTCGACAACATTAAAGGAATGTTGTACATAAAAGACCTGCTTTCCCATATGCATAAACCAAATACTTTCAGGTGGCAATCTCTTATTCGTCCACCCTATTTTGTGCCGGAAACAAAAAAGATAAATGATCTTCTTGAAGAATTCCAGGCAAAAAAGATTCATATGGCCATTGTTCTGGATGAATACGGAGGAACATATGGATTAATAACACTTGAAGATATTCTTGAGGAGATCGTTGGTGAAATTACAGATGAATATGACGAGGAGGAACCAACTTATAAGAAACTTGGTGAAAATGTTTTTCTTTTTGAAGGAAAAACACAACTTAATGATTTCTATAAGATTACCGGATCAAAAATTGGTGTTTTTGATAAAATAAAAGGCGAAGCTGATACACTTGCCGGACTTATTCTTGAATTAAAAGGGGAAATCCCTATGAAGGATGATGTTATCAAGTACAGCAATTTTGTATTCAACGTTACATCGGTTGATAACCGTCGCATTAAAAAAATAGAAGTCAGAATTGAAGGTTACTCAAAGACTGAAAATGAAAAAAAACAATAGCACATCAACCATACTATTCCTGTTAACTTTTTTAATATTGGGGGGTCTGTTTGGCGGAACATCATGTAAAAAACAGACTGTTCCCAAACCACGGGGATATTTCAGGATCGACCTGCCTCAAAAAAATTACCATCTTTTTGATTCAGCATGCCCCTATAGTTTTGAGTACCCGGTTTATTCCAGAATAGCAGCTGACACCGATTTTAATACTG
This sequence comes from Bacteroidota bacterium, assembly GCA_030631445.1. Taxonomy (GTDB): domain Bacteria; phylum Bacteroidota; class Bacteroidia; order Bacteroidales; family VadinHA17; genus JADFUQ01. Next base: position 1,272 of record DAOVLD010000095.1, on the reverse strand, counting down.
AACCATGCTGGATAAACATATTATACCCGGCATATAATGCTAATATCCATATTAGCTATAAACAGGTTCATAATAACCTTGATGAAATGGTTGAGGATGCTCATACACTGGTTTATAAACACACAATTAAAGCTGATGCTATTCACGAAGAGATGTTTCAAAATCCTGAAAAAAAAGTTTATGGTATCTTATACGACATTCACGGTGATGCTGCTTCATCTGTTCAATTCTGGTTAACAGACAGTACAGATCATTATTTAAGAGGCGCCTTGTATTTTATGGTTGAGCCTGCGGAAGATTCTCTTGCTCCGGTAATAGCTTTTATCAAAGAAGATATAATGCACTTGATAGAAACTATGAACTGGAAAAAATAAATCCCGGATTTGGTGATATTTTTTTATTAACTTGCCCCGGTTTTTCTGAAAAAAAAGGATTCTTTATCATGGGAATGATCCTGAAAAAAAGACTGGAAGATGGAAGTATTCTGGGAATGTGGGAGATTACTGAAGATATTAATGTACTCCTTGACCAGATTAAACTTTCCGACACTGAACTTGATCGTTTTAACGGATTCCTTAGTCATGCACGAAAGCTTGAATTCCTGAGTGTACGGGTACTATTAAGGAAAATGGTTAATTCCGAAGCAAAAATCATATATAATGGTAACCGGAAGCCATATCTTGATGATGGTTCCCATAATATTAGTATTTCTCATTCGAAAAACCTTACATCAATACTTCTAAATAAAACTAAAAGAGTTGGAATTGATCTTGAATATATGTCCCACAGGATCAGGAAAATTGCTCATAAGTTCATTAACGACAATGAATCGATCAATAAGAATGATCTCACTGAGAAATATCATCTCTATATTCACTGGTGTGCTAAGGAGGCGCTATATAAGGTATGTGACAAGAAAGATATTAATTTCAGACTAAACCTATTCATTAAACCATTTCCTGTAAATAATAAAGGTATTATTAAGGGTAAAGTTAACAGTGAAAAGATTAACGAAGAATTTGATTTGAATTATTTCAAATATGATAATTATATTATCGTCTATACAAGTAAAGATTAATTTATGATCTACGATTGGATAGTTAAGCAGGTATTAAATGAGAAAAAATTATTTGCCCTTCTTCTTGATCCTGATGAATATAATGACCGGTCACTAAAGCACACCTTAATAGAAGCCGGCAAAACAGAAACAGATTTTATTCTTGTTGGTGGCAGCCTTGTCTCTACTCCTGTCGCCCCATTTATTCAAAAAAT
>DAOVLD010000041.1 GCA_030631445.1 Bacteroidota bacterium | reverse complement strand
TGTTAATAACGTTATTAATAACGTAATTAAATATATATTTTCTTATAGGGAACTCCTTTAGCATAACACCTGTTTCGTTTGTAACTTCATTGCAGAACTCAACTCCGGGTAAATGAAAAGCCACCTGCTGATCACAACAGATAGCTTTAAAATTATCTTATAGTTAATCGCTTTAAATCAATCCTTTTCTTTCAAGCATTGGCTCAATTTCAGGCTCAGCACCACGAAATTTTTTATAAAGTATCATTGGATCATCAGTACCCCCTCTTTCAAGAATATTCTTCCTGAACTTTGCAGCTATCTCTGAGTCGAATAAGCTTGTTTCTTTAAAAGCAGCAAATGCATCAGCATCCAGCACCTCTGCCCAAATATAGCTGTAATAGCCTGAGGAGTATCCACCTGAGAAAATATGGGCAAAATATGTACTACGGTATCTTACGATAATCTCAGGGATCATTTTAATATTATTCAAAAATCTATCTTCAAAATCCAGCACATCTATCTCTGTTGTCTTTCCAATGGTATGCCAATCCATGTCCAAAAAAGAAGCTGACAGGTATTCAACTGAAACAAATCCTTGATTAAAATGCTTGCTTTTTTCCAGTTTATCTACAAGATTTTCAGGGATAGGTTCTCCTGTTTCATAATGCTTTGCATAGACCTTCATAACTTCAGGCTCTGCAGCCCAGTTTTCCATGATCTGTGCAGGAAGCTCAACAAAATCTCTGGGCACTGAAGTTCCTGAGAGACTCCTGTATTGACAATTAGAAAGCAATCCATGTAATGCATGTCCAAATTCATGGAACAATGTACTCACCTCCTCGAAGTTAAGCAGCACCGGTTTATCTCCTGTTGGCCTGGTGAAATTGAAATTCGTTGTAATAACAGGAGTAATATTTTCACCATTCCTGCGATACTGTTTACGATAACTGTCCATCCATGCTCCGCCTCTTTTACTGTCTCGCAGGAAGAAATCCATATACAAAATTCCTATATGGGAACCATCAGCCTCTTTGACTTCATAAACCTGAACATCTTTATGATACTTCGGGATATCTGTTCTTTCTTCAATTACCAATCCATACAACCGGTTAGCAACATAAAAAGCTCCCTTTCTTACATTTTCAAGAACGAAATATGGTCTTAACATCTCTTCATCCAGTTCATATTTCTGTTGCCTGAGTTTTTCAGCATAGTACCACCAGTCCCATGGATGCAATTGTCCATTTTTACCTTCAGCATCCATCATCTTTTGCAACTCGTCAGCTTCTTTCATAGCCACTTGTAATGCCGGATCCCAAATTTTGTTAAGGAAATCATATACTTTTTGTGGTTCTTTTGCCATATTTTCCTCAAGTACATAATCTGCATGATTTTTATACCCTAACAAAACTGCCCTTTCAAATCTCAATATTGTAATTTCTGCTACTTTCTCCTTGTTATCATACTCATTACCATTATTACAGCGATTTATGTAGGCTTTGAATATTTTTTCCCTTAAATTCCTTTTTTCCGAATATTGAAGAAAAGGAATCATACTTGGTTTCTGAAGAGTAAACACCCATTTGTCTTCCATATTTTTCCTGATCGCAGTTTCAGTAGCAGATGTAATAACCGGTTCGGGCAATCCGATAAGATCTTCCTCATTGTCAATAACCAGTGTAAATGAATTATTCTCGGCTAGTAGGTTATCACCAAAGTTTAGTGATAAAAGCGATAATTCTTTATTGAATTTTCTTAATTTTTCCTGGTCTTTTTCACCAAGATTAGCACCTCCTCTAACAAAATTCTTATATGTTTCATCAAGCAATTTTGCTTGTTCAGAATTCAGTTCAGAAGCATCCTTATTATCATTAACAATTTTTATTCTTGAAAACAGGGGTGCATTTAACAAAATATCATCCCTGTGCTTTGATAACTCAGGAGCTATCTTTTTAGCAATATTCTGAAGGGTATCATTAGTTAAAGATAACAAAAGATTATAAAAAACATTACTTACTTTAGTCAGCGATGCACCACTTTCTTCAAGAGCAACTACTGTGTTTTCAAATGAGGGTTCTTCTTTATTGTTAACAATTGCCTCAATTTCCTTCTTATGATCCTCCATGCCTTTTTCAAATGCAGGCATAAAATGATCATTATTGATCTGTTCAAAATCGGGGACATTAAAAGGTGTTTTATACTTTTCAAAAAACGGATTTTTTGTTTCCATTTCACCAGTCATATTAGTTTGACAGGATATCATAAAGATTCCTGATAAAAAGAATATCAGATATGTTTTTTTCACGGCTAAATAATTTTTTGATTTATAAATTCATTTTTAAGTTCACGAATTTAACAATAATGAAACTAATATATTGTACCATATTATATATTATACAACCTGTTTTCGTTATTAAATTTCTTTTCCCTCTGCCTGATCCCTGGTAATATTTTTTATCTTCGGCAAATATGTGGAATGTTGAAATAATGAAATGGTGAAATGAAACAAATGGATTTTCTTGAATTAGTAAAAAAAAGGCAAAGCATCAGGGGTTATTCAGACAAACAGGTTGAAAAAGAAAAGATAGACCGGTGCCTGGAAGCAGGTAGATTAGCTCCATCGGCGTGCAATGCACAACCCTGGAGTTTTATCGTGGTTGATGATCTTGAGCTAAAAAACCAGGTAGCAGATTTTACTGCTGACAGATTATTGCCCATGAACCATTTTACAAAACAGGCCCCGGTTCATATAGTTATCGTAATAGAAAAAGCCAATTTAACATCCAATCTTGGAAGTGCAATAAAGGATAAATTTTTTCCATGGATTGATATTGGTATTGCAGCCGAACATATTTGCCTTCAGGCAACCAGCGAAGGATTGGGAACATGCATTCTGGGGTGGTTTAAGGAGAAAAAGATAAAAAAACTGCTTAATGTGCCGGATAAAAAAAGAATTGGTTTGATCATTACCGTGGGATACCCAAAAAAAGAAGAGATACGTCAAAAAAAACGAAAGGCATTGGCTGATATTGTACACATTAATACCTATAAACGATAGCCATAAATTATTGATGCAATATCCTTGCACTCGTTATTAAATATGGTTTTTCAGGATAATACCTGGTTAATTTGGAACATTGGAATGTTGGAATGTTGGAATGTTGGAACATAAATTGAAACTTTTGCAAAGATTTTATAAATTGGATTAACTCATTTTCAGTTTCATAAGGGAATTTTGATAATATCTTGCATGTGAGAATATATAATTCAATTGAATTATTCCAAGCTCTTAATTGTTTAAATCCTCTGTTAATGTTTTTTCTTTCCATCTTTCCCCTGTAGAAATAGCTCCTACGTCGCATTTCACAGGGCAGGCATCCTTCCATCTTTCCAGTATTCCACTTTTCCATTCTTCCACTTTTCCATTCTTCCATTCTTCCACTTTTCCATCTTTCTATCTACAATCCGGCTTTCCTGAATATTTCGATAATTTTCCCCTGCTCATTTTCCCAGCATAACTCCTCCCCTGCTATGTGCAAATTCTTTTTCCATAACTGTATTCTATCCATATCTGAAAACATGTTCTTCAATTTTGAAGCAATATGTTCGGGATTGTGGTTATCAATAATATCACCGATATTATAGGATTTAATAATATTTTCTACCTCAACAATTTTTGAAGCAAGTACAGGCACTCCTGCCTGGATGTAGTCAAACAATTTATTTGGCAAACTGTATTTGTAATTAAGGTTTGTATCCTTATCCAGTGTAATTCCCACATCAGCAGCACATGTAAAATTCATTAAAATATTATGAGGTACTTTTTCCATAAACATCACCTTGCTTTGGAGTCCATGTTCAGAAACCATTTGCTTAAGGTTATTAACTATATCTCCATCACCTATGATCATAAGAATAGTATTATCAAGATACTGCATTGAAAGGACAGCTTCCTCAGCACCTCTGTCAATATTAATACCTGAACCCTGAAGAATAACGATAAACCGGTCTGCGGGAAGTCCCAACCGGTTTCTTGAACAATTCCCCGATCTGTTCCATTTATAGGATACATTTCTCACAATCCCGACATTAACGTTATATTTTTCCTCATAAATTCTCGCAATAGACTGGTTTACAGTATATATATGTTCCAATTTCGGGAAAATCCATTTTTCTATTGTTTGCCATACTTTACGTACAAATGGTCGGTTTTGGATTTCCGGAACACCGGTAAAATATTCATGCGAATCATAAATCAGTGTCACCTTTCTTATTCGTGAAACCAGGTAGTTTGCCAAAAGGGTATCGAGATCATTTGCCACAAGAACATTAACTTTTCTGAAAAGCAAATATAAAAATAGCCTGATGTTGAAAAACGCATACAGAAACGGGCCCTTATTATAAATCATCCTGAAGCGTTTAACCGGGTAGGGCAAATGATTACAAGACATACTATTTCTCAACTGCCGGCCAACAACCAATATCTCAGCACCTTCCTGCAATAAAGTTCCGGCTACACGGTTCACTCGTTGATCAAAAACAATATCATTAATAACCGAAAAAATCACTCGTTTTTTCATAGGTTATGTTTCCAGGGGTTTAGTTTTATTGATTATCGAATTTACAAATTCTTTTATTAATAATATATAGAATAAACATGCATTCTTTACCTTTACAAACAAATTAATTATTTATGTTAAAGATTTTTAAAAATCATCCTCTGCACAAACATAATACTTTCAGAATTAAAGTTTCAGCAAAATTCTATGCTATCCCGGAAACTTCGGGTGAATTAATTGCAATCCTGCAAAAATATCGAAAACCTGATCATGATCTGCTGACTATTGGAGAAGGAAGTAATATACTGTTAACCAACAATTTTCAAGGCTTAGTTATTCGTCCTGATATCAAAGGTATTAAGATACTTGATAAGTCATCTGATAACGTGATAATAAAAGTGTGGGCCGGGGAAAACTGGGACAATTTTGTTGTTTACTGTATTAACAATGGATTTGGCGGAGTAGAAAATCTTTCATGGATCCCCGGTTCTGTTGGTGCTTGTCCGATACAGAATATTGGAGCATATGGGGCCGAGGTAAAAAATGTGATTGAATCGGTAACAGGAATTTTGACAGATAGCCTTGAACAAATAACATTTACACGTAACAAATGTAATTTTGGATATAGAGACAGTATTTTCAAGCAGGAGTTAAAAGACCGATTCATTATTACCAATGTAATTTTCAAACTCAGCAAAAATCCGGTTTTTAATACTGCATATGGCAGGTTACAAGATGAACTTGCAGGAAACAAAAAAATAGATCTTCAATCGGTACGACAAGCAGTGATTAAGATCAGAAAGGATAAACTTCCTGATCCTGACAAATTCGGGAGTGCCGGTAGTTTTTTCAGGAATCCGGTTATAAGCAAGAACAAATTTAATCATCTAAGATCAGATTATCCTGATATCCCTTCTTACCCTGTAAATATACAGGAGGTTAAAGTTGCTGCCGGATGGTTAGTTGAGAAAGCAGGCTGGGCAGGGAAACGAATCGGTGATGCAGGGGTATATAATAAACAAGCCCTTATTCTGCTAAACTACGGATCAGCAACAGGGAAACAGATCAAAGAACTGGCAGAAAAAATCATGATATCCGTAAACAAAAAGTTTGGAATCGACCTGAAAACAGAAGTAAACATTATATAGAAAACACTAGAGTCAAGTAAAAAGTCAAAAGTCAAAAGTCAAAAGTGAAGAGGGAAACGTAAAACGTGAATCGTGAAGAAATTCGCTCTCAAGTTCGCTCAAACGTTCCGTCTTGTCCCTCTTTCCCAAAGAGTTAAAAGTTGAAAGTTGAAAGTTGAAAGGAAGCGTTGAACTTTACAAACTTTCAACATTATTCGCTCCCACAATCCTTCCCACAACCCGCTCATGAGGTTTTCGCAAACAAGTTTGCTCAAACGTTCCACTATTCCATTCTTCCAAAGAGTTCAAGGTTCAAAGCTCTACCCTCTTAACACGTAACTCGTACCCCGAAACCCGTAACTCTTTTAACACTGCATCACAATTCTTTTATTCCCTCTATTCCCTCTATTCCCTCTATTCCATTCCTCCATTACTCCTGAATTCTTCCGGGACAATAGTTTCATAAGTTTTTTTCAAAATATCAACTGCTTTCTCCCTTGTTTTAGCTTCGGCATATGTTCTCAGTAAAGGTTCAGTACCGGAAGGTCTTATCATAACCCATTCTTCTTTATTAAAAAAGAACTTATACCCGTCAAGATCTTCAACTTTTGAAACCTTGTAAGGTCCAAAAGAATTATATTCTCTGTTTTCACAACGCCGTACAATCTCATTTTTCAGTTGAGGATCAATGTGCAGATCGGATCTTTCAAAGGCAAATTCTCCGGTGATTTTATAAACTTCTTTAATTAATTCTTTAAGACTCTTACCTGTGTTTATTATGAATTGCCAGATAGTAAGTCCCATCCATATACCATCTCTTTCCGGGATATGTCCCATAATAGTAATACCACCTGACTCCTCACCTCCCACCAGTACTTTCTCATTAAGCATTACTTCACATATCTGCTTAAACCCAATTTTAACCCTTTGTACTTCCAGACCATAGTGTTGACAAAGTTTTTCAACTTTTATTGTTGAAGAAAAGCCTGTCACTACTTTTCCTTTGAGTTTCCTGTACCTGGCCAGGTAATGAATAAGCAATAACATAATATGGTGAGAATCGATATATTCTCCATCTTCATCATACATAGCAATTCTGTCTGCGTCACCATCCACTGCAAGCCCGCTAGTAATTTTTTTTGATCTTCTAATCATTTCCGAGAATTCTCTAAGGTTCCGGTGAAGTGGTTCCGGGGAAATTCCGTTGAAAAGCGGGTTAATCTCACAATGTAGTTTTCTTATATCCGGGAGAAGTTTCTTTACCACATTTTGCCCCGATCCATACATAGCATCAAAAGCAAAAGAGGAAGAATTTTCACGCAATTTTTTCAGGTTAAAGGAATCATTAACTGCTTCTATATATAAATTCTCAAGATCATAATATGATATGAGCCCCACTTTAATCTCTTCTTCCAGATAAATCGAATCAAGGTTTATCTCATCTACTGTTGGTATAAGATCTTCAACATCTTTAATGTCACGATCAAGCAGTGGACCTCCATATTCACCTTTTAACTTATATCCGTTATATTCCGGGGAATTATGGCTTGCAGTAATAACCACACCTAATTTTGCATTTAACCGGATTATTCCGAGTGATACCATGGGAGTTGTAACAATACCTTCAGAAATATAAACCTTAACATTATTACGGGCAAATACCTTAGCAGCCGTTTCGGCAAACAATTTCCCTCCGAAACGGGTATCATAGCCAATTACAACTGACGGATCGGAATAATTATTTAATATCCAAAGAGCGGCAGCTTTACTAACTCTGGCAACATTTTCGACCGTAAAATCCTTTGCAATTACTGCACGCCAGCCATCTGTCCCGAATTTGATTCTATGCATATTAACTCAAATTAATTCATAATTTTAAGTTTATTAAGCGCCCGCCTATACTTTTGTGCATATCGATTATGTTCTCTCAGAGTTTTTGAGAAGTGATGATAACCCGACATATCTGCCCTTGCACAAAAATAGAGAAAGGAATGATCTTCAGCATTTAACACTGCATCTATTCCGGAAACAGAAGGAACTGAGATTGGGCCCGGTGGTAATCCTGCATGCCTGTAAGTATTATATGGTGAATCCACTAACAGGTCAGCTTTTAGTACTCTGTTTCTTGAAAAATCTCCAAGGGCGAATAAAATAGTCGGGTCAGCCTGTAATCTGATACCTCTTTTCAGCCGGTTAAGATATACACCGGCGATCCTGGTTTTTTCCGTCTCTTTAACAGTTTCAGCATCGACAATAGAAGCAAGTGCACTAACCTGATTAAGTGTTAAATTTTTGGCTTCGGCCATGTTTTTTCTCTCCTTATTCCAGAATCTCCTGTACTCTTTAACCATTCTTTCCATGAACCCCGAAGCGGAGGTATTCCAATAAAACTCATAAGTATTTGGTATAAAAGTCCCCAATACAGTTTCATTGGTAAATCCGAACTGTGAGATATAGTTTTCATCAAGAAGCAGGTTGATAATTTCAGATGAGTCAGCTTCAATCTGACCGGCAATGGTACCTGAAAGTTTTTCCAAAGATCTGATGTTATTGAAGATAACACTTACCGGAGTTTGAATTCCTGACCGCAGCAAGTTTACAAGATCATTGTTAGACATACCATCTTCAAACTCGTAATGTCCGGGGTGTATAAAATTCCTGTAGTTTTTCTTTTCTGCAACCCAGTCGAATGCTTTAATATTCCTAACCAAACCCCGGTCAACAATTATCTTCCTTACATCTTCACATTCAGAACCTGTGGGAATATTGATGTAATTGTTCTTTACATTCTCAATTACCACACCAGGGCTATAGATCCACCACAATAATTTGCATGCTTCCAGCGCTAACAAAACAACAAAAACCAGCAAAACAAATTTTAATCCTTTTTTAATGTATCGAAATTTACTCACTTCGTTCATGAAATCGCTACGTTAAATTCAAAATTGTTTAATGATTTAAAATATAATTCTTCTTTAATTCCTTTCTTTTCCTTAGCCTTACTTTGTCCTCCGAAGCGTAGCGTAGGAGGAGCCTCAGCCTTCTTATTACTTCTTCAGCCTTTTCGGGCCAGATGCAATAACTTCTTCAGGTACTCCACCGGCGAATACTTTAAAATTCTCAATATATCTTGATGCGAGAGCGTCATATTTCATCCAGTATTCTTTCTTGTTTCCCCAGGCGGTGGAAGGATCGAAAACATCTTCGGGAACATCAGGACAGGATAACGGAACTTCAAAACCAAACAGTTCATCTTTCCTGTATTCCACTTTATCCAATTTTCCTTCCAGGGCAGCATTCAGCATATTTCGTGTATGGCGTATACTTATTCTTTTTCCTATACCGAATTTTCCTCCTACCCAACCGGTATTGACCAGCCATATTTTTGCATCGACTTTTTCAGCTTTCTTTCTTAACAGATCAGCATAATAAAAAGGATGATGAACCATAAAAGGGGCTCCAAAACAGGCGCTGAATGTAATTTCAGGTTCAATACCAAGACCAAGTTCTGTTCCTGCAATTTTCGATGTATAACCACTAATGAAATGATATATTGCCTGGTTCATATTAAGTCTGGCTATCGGGGGTAAAACACCCTGTGCATCTGCTGTTAGAAAAATAATATTTTCAGGATGTGAATTCACCATTTTTTCAGGCACGGAATTAGGAATAAAATTCAACGGATACGAAGCCCTTGTATTTTCGGTAAGTTCTTCATCATCAAGATCTATTTTTCGGGTTGCCTGATCGAATTTCACATTTTCAAGAATCGTTCCATAACGCCGCGTACATTCATATATTTCAGGCTCATTTTCAGCCGATAGACGAATTACTTTTGCATAGCATCCGGCTTCAAAATTAAACACTCCATAATCACTCCATCCATGCTCATCGTCCCCGATAAGCTTTCTTGAAGGATCGGCTGAAAGTGTTGTTTTCCCGGTACCACTTAGTCCGAAAAACAGTGCTACATCATTCTTTTCTCCAACATTAGCCGAACAATGCATTGCCATTATATCCTGTAATGGTTTTAGATAGTTCATTATTGTAAAAGCTGTTTTTTTAACCTCGCCTGCATAGCTTGTATTTGCAATAACTGCTATCCTTTTAGAGAAATCCACAATTATACCTGTTTCACTTAACGTCCCGTCAATTCTCGGATCAAGTTTGAAGGAGGGAGATGAGATGACAGTAAATTCAGGAATAAACTTCCTTAACTCATCCTGATTCGTAATTGTAATAAACATATTGCGCACGAAGAGGCTTTGCCACGCTTTATCGGTTATGAACCTGAAGGGAACACGGTATCTTTCGTCGGCCCCGGCATAAACATCCTGAACAAATAATTCTTCACCTTGTAAATAGGCTTGCAATCTTGATAATATTCCATTAAATTTCTCGGTATTAATGGGACGGTTATATTCACCCCAGTCAATTTTATCACTGGTAGAAGGCTCGCTCACAAAATACTTGTCATTTGCAGCCCTGGCAGTCCATTTTCCTGTATTAACAAGAAACGGA
>DAOVLD010000246.1 GCA_030631445.1 Bacteroidota bacterium | reverse complement strand
TAAGGTAACAGTTGAAAATATATTATCAAACGAAAACCGTTCATTAGAAATATACTTTGAACCCAGTATCAACAGAAATCTGCGAATCTCCTGCTGAAAAACAATAATAAGTGCTATCACTCCAACACCAATAACCTGTCCGAATATGGTACTGATAAGCTCCATATTCAGTGCTTTAACAACAAGCCAGAAAAGATAAACAATGAATATCCCAATAAAAATATTTATTGCAACTGTTCCCCGTATGAGTCTGTATAACTGGTACAACAATACAGCAACCAATATTATATCAAGGATATCAAGAACTCGTATTGTGATAAATGCAGGAAGCATGGTTACAATGTTTTCATCATTCAAAAGTACTTAAATACAATCACTTATTCAACTCTAAACTGATTAAGTCTATTCTGAAAAGTCAGAATTCAAAGATTTTAAAATTTTGTACCCCAGATGGGCTGTCTCAAAAGAGAGTAATGGTTGCAGTTCTTCTCTTTACGGTCCTCTGTGTCTTCTTTGTGAACCTTTGTGTAATAATTATTTAAGAGCTAATCACAGAGAAACACAAAGAAGTCACAAAGAGTCACAAAGACTTTTCGGAGTGGATTCAACTCTTAAATTCATTCAATTTCTCAACAATTTTAATTGCTTCAACAGCTTCTTTTACATCATGAACTCTAAGAATATCAATACCTTTCATTAAAGCAACAGTATTAAGTACAACTGTGCCGTTTAGCGCTTCATCCGGTGTGCATCCAAGCAATTTCCCTATCATTGATTTTCTTGAAACCCCAACCATAATTGGTTTATTAAGAACTGCAAATAACCCTAACCCATTCATTAATTTATAATTATGATCGAGATTTTTTCCAAATCCAAATCCTGGATCAAGTATTACATCATCTACTCCAAGAAGTTTCAATTCCTCTACTTTGCCGGCAAAAACATTTATGATATCCTTTACAACATTCTCATATTTTGGATTTTTCTGCATTGTCTGAGGTGTTCCCTGCATATGCATCATTACATAAGGAATTTGCAGATCTGCAATTGTACTGAACATTTCCTTGTCCATATCACCTGCAGAAATATCATTGATCATATCAGCCTCATACTCTTCAACCATTTTCCGTGCAATTCCTGATCGGAATGTATCAATTGAAATTATTATCGCGGGAAACCTGGATTTCAGCACTTTTATAGTTTCAGATAACCGGCGAACTTCTTCTTCGTAAGAAATAATAGTCGCTCCCGGCCGCGAAGAATAAGCACCAACATCAATAAAATCGGCACCTTCCACGATCATTTTCTCAACTTTACTCGCTATTTTCTTCTCCGCAGTATAGCGACCACCATCATAAAAAGAATCTGGTGTTACATTCAATACCCCCATTACTTTTGGAACAGAGAAATCTATTAATTGTCCTTTTATTTTCATGCTATGATTTCTCGAAAATAATGTATCTTTAGGGTTCATTGTTATTAACAAAACTGTAGTTACTTAGCAAAAGTAACTATTTTAATTTACATTCAAATCTATGCCTTTTGTTGTTATTGAAGGATTAGACGGTGCGGGTAAGTCAACACAGATCAACCTGCTGCAAGATTGGCTCGGGAAGAAGAGAATAGCATACAAATATCTGCATTTCCCACGCACTGACTCACATTTTTTCGGAGAGATGATTGCCAGGTTCCTGCGTGGAGAATTTGGCAATATAAGTAAGGTTGATCCTTACATTGTTGCTTTGCTTTACGCCGGAGACCGCATGGATGCAGCTTCAATAATAAAAACCTGGATTAAAAGCGGGAACCTGGTTCTGGTTGACAGATATGTGTTTTCAAATATTGCTTTTCAATGTGCCAAGCTCCTGAATCCTGATGAAAGGAAACTACTCAGGAAATGGATACTTAAATTGGAGTATGAATATTACAATATTCCTAAACCGGACATTAATCTTTTTCTTAATGTGCCTTTTAAATTTACTGCACAACGACTTAGTAGTACCAGGGAAGGTTCGGAACGAGATTATCTGAATGGGAAGCAGGATATTCATGAAGCAAACCTGGAATTTCAAAACAAGGTAAGAGAAGTTTACCTCCAGGAAATTGATTCAGATGAAAATATAGAAATGATTAATTGTTATAAATCAGATAATAAGATACTTACTCCTGAAAAGATTTTTGAAAAGATCCTGGCAACACTTAAAACTCACAACATTTTATAACACGTTATATTCTATGATCCATACTTCACAATTCAGATTTAATTTGGAGTCGTTAATTATTTTTTTCCGGATAGTTATAGGTGCTATTTTTGTTTTCTCAGGTTTTATAAAGGGGATAGATTTACAGGGTTCTGCTATCAAATTTGATGATTATTTTGTGGCTTTCGGAATGGATTTTCTTATACCGGCATCTCTCCCACTTGCCACTTTTATGGTATCCACTGAATTTATTATAGGAATCTCTCTGCTGTTTGGGTACAGAACATATTGGGGTGCCTGGGGGGTATTAATATTTATGGCTGCTTTTACACCACTGACCCTTGGACTTGCACTTTTCAATCCCGTATCCGATTGTGGCTGCTTTGGTGATGCTATTGTACTTACAAACTGGCAAACCTTCTGGAAAAATGTCGTACTGATGATTATGGTACTTTTGATTTTCTATCACAGAAAGAAATTTAAACCGGCTTATCCTGCTATAACAGATTGGTCGATTCTGGTTGTAATTTTTGTTCTTTTCACTGGTTTTTCTCTTTATAGTTACCGTCACCTGCCAATGATAGATTTCAGGCCTTATAATGCCGGAACCAATATCCCTGAGAAGATGAAAATACCGGCAGATGCCCCGGTTGATGAATATGAAACAATTCTGATATACGAAAAGAATGGGATTAGAAAAGAGTTTAACCTGGAAAACTTTCCGTGGCAGGATTCTACATGGTCCTTCGTTGAACAAAAGTCAATATTAATAAAAGAGGGATACATACCGCCAATACATGATTTTACAATTACAACCCCGGATGGTAATGGAATTACTGATATTGTGCTTTCAGATGAAGCATATTCATTTATTCTGGTTTCTGCCGATCTGGCTAAAGCCAACAAAGAAGCTCTTCAAAAACTGGATATATTATCCTTGTATTGTAATCAGACAAGTATTAAATTTTATTCTCTTTCATCTTCGACAAATTCAGAAATAGAACAAATTAAGATATCACAACAATTATCTTTAGATTTTTATTTCACTGATGAAACAACCTTAAAAACCATTATCCGCTCAAACCCGGGATTATTACTTTTAAAGGAAGGCATAATACTTGCTAAATGGCACTACAATGATCTGCCTGAAATTGAAGAACTAAGACAACCTTTTCTTTCGATGGTGATTGAAAAAGCGCGTAAGAGACATGAAGGTACATCAGCCATAAT
>DAOVLD010000011.1 GCA_030631445.1 Bacteroidota bacterium | reverse complement strand
TCCGGCTTCTGCAACAATATCAGCTTCACGCTGGTGCAGCTTCGCATTCAAAACATTGTGCTTTATTCCTTTCATTTTAAGCATCCTGCTAAGCAGTTCGGAAATTTCAACAGATGTTGTTCCTACCAATGATGGTCTGCCAGCTTCAACAAGTGCTACTATCTCGTCAATAACAGCGTGATACTTCTCGCGTTTTGTTTTGTAAACAAGATCTTCCCTGTCATCCCGGATTATCGATACATTAGTTGGGATTACAACCACATCAAGCTTATAGATATCCCACAATTCTCCTGCCTCGGTTTCAGCTGTCCCGGTCATACCTGCCAATTTATGATACATACGGAAGTAATTCTGCAGCGTAATTGTGGCGAATGTTTGTGTAGCAGCTTCTACTTTTACATGTTCTTTAGCTTCAATAGCCTGGTGTAAACCATCTGAGTATCGTCTGCCCTCCATAATACGTCCTGTCTGCTCATCAACAATTTTTACTTTATTTTCAATAACAACATATTCAACGTCTATTTCAAAGAGTGTATATGCCTTAAACAACTGGTTCATAGTATGAACCCTCTCCGACTTAATAGCATAATTCTGCAGCAATTCATCTTTCTGCCTGATCTTTTTCGCCTCATCCATATCTGACTTTTCAATATCTGCAATCTCAGAACCAACATCAGGAAGAATATAAAATTCAGAATCCTCTGATGACGTTGTTACCAGGTCGATCCCCTTTTCAGTAAGTTCAATGGAATTCTGCTTCTCATCAATTATGAAAAATAGCTCATCCGTTACCTTATACATCTCCTTACTGTTATTCTGCATATAGAAATTCTCTGTCTTATGCATAAGGGTTTTATTCCCTTCTTCGCTAAGAAACTTAATTATTGCATTGTTTTTTGGGAGTCCCTTGAAGGCACGTAGAAGTAACAGTCCGCCTTTCTCAGTATCTCCATCTCCAATTTTTTTCTTTGATTCAGCCAATATCTGGGTAACAAGCTTCTTTTGAGCATTAACAAGCTTTTCAACTTTTGGTTTCAGTTCGTCAAATTCCTGGGTATCTGCCTGTTTGGTAGGACCTGAAATTATCAATGGAGTTCGTGCATCATCAATCAGCACCGAGTCAACCTCATCAACTATTGAGTAATGATGTTTACGCTGCACCAGGTCATCAGGACTAATTGCCATGTTGTCACGGAGGTAATCAAATCCAAACTCATTATTGGTACCGTATGTAACATCAGCTTTATATGCTTTCCTTCTGGCAATTGAATTGGGTTCATGTTTATCAATACAATCAACTGACAATCCATGAAATTCGAATAAAGGACCCATCCATTCGGCATCCCTTTTTGCCAGGTAATCATTAACTGTAATAATATGTACTCCTCTTCCGGTGAGAGCATTAAGGTAAACAGGCAATGTAGCTACAACTGTTTTCCCTTCACCAGTTGCCATCTCAGCTGCCTTCCCCTGGTGCAGGATCACCCCTCCGATTAACTGAACATCGTAGTGTATCATATCCCAGGTAATCTGATTTCCTCCGGCTATCCATGAATTTTTAAATATCGCCTTATCACCCTTTATATCAACATGCTCATAAACTGCAGCAAGGTCTCTGTCAAAATCAGTAGCAGTTACCTCGATAGTTTCATTCTCTTTAAAACGTCTTGCCGTGTCTTTCATAACAGCAAACGCTTCAGGCAGGTACTTATCAAGAATAATCTGAAGCTTTTCCAGTATCTCTTCGTCCTTTTTATCAATAGTATCGTAAATACTTTGCATTTTCAGAACATCCTCTTCTTTTTCCGCTTTTTCCCTTAAACTTTCAATTTCAGCTTCCTCATTTTTTATTCCTGCAAGAATGTTTTCCCTAAGCTTTAAAGTTCTATCTCTCAGTTCATCATTTGTTAATGATACAACTTTCTTATATTCTTCTTTGATTTTCTCAACAAAGGGCTCAACCGACTTCATATCTTTTTCATATTTATCCCCAAAAATCTTCCCCATAGTCTTTATGAAAATATTCATTATTTTGATTTTTTTGTTAATATTTATTGCGTGCCAAAGTTACTCATTTTAATAGCTCCGGCTAAAAATTTTCTCAACATGTTTTCCTGAAATTTTTAAATCTGAAATCTGAAAAGTATTATAGTTTGAAGGTTAATAATTTGGATATATTCCACCGTTCCATTATTGTAATGTTATAAGTTATAAGTTAAATGTTATAACTTATGCCTGCACGGAACTCTTAGCTCTTAGCTCTTTGCTCTTAGCTCTTTGCTCTTCCGTTCTTACCTGGATTTTAGCAGTTTCCTTACAATTCTCTGATTATCAGCAATAATTATTATCAGGTATAATCCTGCCGGTTGGTTATTTATATTAAATTGTTCATTGAAATAATTCCCGGTACTTACTAATTCTCTTGAGTATATTTGCCTTCCAACCAGATCAGTGAGCACAAAATTCAAATGTTTCACCGGTTGGTGGAATGTTCCTGTAATTGTGAATGATCCGGATGTTGGATTTGGATAAATATGAAAATCCTTCGGGGTAATTATCTTCTTCTCACCAATAGCAACATCACCCTGAATTTTCAGATTATCAACAGCCCAGCCCCATCCGTGAGCATACGGATCGGAAAACAAGCGGAAACGAATTAAAATGGTATCACCACCATTAAAATTATCCTCCTGTAGTAAGTCAATGAGGTGATACTTATACAGGTCTGGTGTGCCAACTGCATTAGAATTTCCTGATTGAATTAAGCTATTATACCTTGTCTGCCAGAAACTTTCACGTTTACAATCATAACCCGGTTCAATAGCAAACCAGTTATTTCCATCATCTTTCGATCCTTCTATTATAACATAATCCCAGAATTCTGCATCACCATAACTTGTACCTGCCGCTCCCGGTTCAACAAGCACTATTTCATCAAAACTCATATATGCACTTGAATCTTTAAGGTGAATAGGTATTTTCAGTAGTGCTGTGTAATCAATAGTTTCATCATCCTGGTCAGGACTCTCATAAGGATGGAAAGTATGCAGGGCAGTGTCACTAAACTCCTGTGGAGAGGTTATACCAAACCCGGTAAACAGAAAATCGTCTGATTCCGTATCAAAATCATTCTGGTAAACATCCTGAACTTCCCCTATCTTGTCTACGATAATTTTGTAGTAGCCGCTCACCGGCATATATGCCATATTGTAACTATCAACAGCTACAATCCGGTAAAGTATTGAATCACCCATTTGGAGTGTTCCTTCAGGAAAAACCAGATAACCTGAATATTTATTAAGTGTATCATATTGCATAGTAACCGGCTCCTGTCCTGTTTCATTAATATAGTATTCAATATACACTGAATCGATACTAATATTATCGGTAACAGTAGCTAGTAATTTCAGGGAATCATTTGTAACAAGGATATATTCAACAGGCACATGGTTAATTACCGGTTTAATCGTATCCGGGCCTACATAGAAACTGAAATAACCATCAGGCACATAAGGCGGATATGTATAATGTCTATCAAAATAATCATAAGTGCTCAGATAATAATGAACTGTGGTATCAATTGCCGGCACCGGAATATCGGCTGAGAATTCATCCGGATTGGCTGTTGGCATTAGTTTAACAGAATCGTAGCTAGTAAAACCATCAAGTGAATAGTAAACAAAAGTAGTATCTTCATTAAAGGTTGTATCGCTTAAAATTTTTGTAATTACTGTAAATGGTTGAGCAATATCTTCAACATCTTTCAATGGTTCATGATCAAACCTTGTATGTATCCATCCCCAATCGGCGAACATACCCATAACAATAGGACCAGGATTATGGGTTGCTTCTCCAAAACTTACAGAATGGGTCATAAGGGAATTGCCTGACCCTGGCGGATATGTAGCATCGTTCAGGTGGTAGATACTTGATCCATCATTGAATTCAGAAGGCGCATATAATCTTGGTCGTTGTCCGGCATTATTCCTGACAGAGATCAAACTATTATAATACAGGTCATCACTTGTAAACTCATCCAGTAAAGCAACAGAAGGATTTTCAAAAATGAATGTATTTATCAGTTGCTGACCATCGCCATTTTCTATCCAATGGTCGAACGTGATAGTCATTCCATCAAACCCCCAGGTTCCAAGTGAATCTCCGATTGTGCGCATAGTTCCAATGAAACCAAGACCATGGGCAATTTCGTGCAATACAACTGAAACAAGATCATACTTGTTGCCCGGACAATTACCATCTGTGCCATAGTACCAGTTTGCTCCGCTACTGAAATTTGCCACAAGATCAGATCCCGAAATGTCATTTATTTCATTACCGAATATCTTTTCAGCCAAAGCAACAGCATAGTATTCATCTGAAACAGGAGCTTCAAGATAACTACCAAGGTAAAAAACTGTTGGTGAGCAATTACCAAGGACACCCGTTCCAAGACTTTTCCAGTTAGCTTCAATTCTTATAGTTACAGGCGATTTGATCAGGGTACTCCAAATATCTACCGCGTATTGGAATGCCTGTTTTGCCGTGTCACTGAAATCGATATATTCAACCTCAAAATTTGCTCCACCCTGTCCCTTGTTTGCAGGATCAAAGCACTTTGGCGGGGGAATAAATACACGATGTACTTCCTGGTTACCATAACAAACGATCGGAGTACCTTTAACCCCGGATTTATTAAAGATAGTCTGACCATATAGATTATTAGTCACTAAAATAAAAAAAGCGAGAATTATTACATTGTAAAATATCTTTTTCATATGTTTTTTTATTGATTTTTATTTAATATATGCCTGCCAGCAGGAAAATCAAAAATAATTATTTATTTATATATTATCCCTTATAAGAGAAATAATTATCTTTGGAAAAAGTAAAAACAAAAACAAAAATCATGAAACGTTCAATATACCTGCTTGCAATTTTACTTCTATACTCATGTGCCGCTTCAAAAAATTACACACAAGAGGATATTGTTATCTCGATGAAAAAATCCAGTTGTTACGGGCCTTGTCCTGTTTACGAATTGAAAATATACAAAAACGGGTTTGTAAAATTAAATGCAGAGGAGCATTTAGATTTAAAAGGTGAATTTTATACTAAACTTCCCGGAAGCACAGTGAAAGCGTTAGTATCAAAATTCAAAGAGGCAGGTTTTTTTGAAATGGAAAGCGAATATACCTCTATTACAAAAGATCTTCCAACTACCTGGATTTACTTTTCAAACGAAGGCAGACAGAAGAAGATAAAAGATTATGATGGCGCACCTGAAAGTTTAAGGGATCTGGAAAAAGAACTTTCTTCACTTATAGAATCGGAGGATTGGAAGAAAAAATAACCCTGATCATTAGTTTCGCAAAATTATAAAATAAAATTTTTTTAATTATGAATGGCACCGGCTTAACCAATCTTGAGATTCAGGATTTAATTAATAAGTACAAATCGGAATTAAGGAAACTTGATTATCAAACTGCTGATGTAACAGCAACTATTGCAGAATTAGAGGAGATACTTGAAACAGACCTTAAGCGACAAGATATAACGGTAACAACCAGAAAGAAAAGAAAGAGAAAACCGGGCAGACCTCCAAAAATTAAGACAGAACCCAGGGGGAAAATTCAAAAATCAAGAAAGGAAGGATATCTCTTATCAGTCTGGGATAAGTTTGTACTGGATGGAATTAAAGACAGTGGTAAAGCACTTATCAATATTGAGCTTCTGGATATAGTGAAACAGAAAGCTATTGAAAAGAAAATTTTTACAAATGACTATCTGATTAAGGAAAAGTTAAACCGGGTTTTGCAGAAACTTGCCAATAGAAGAAAAAATATTGTTAAAGTAAGATACAAAGGAAGAGGTTTTGCATATGCTCTGCCTAAATGGGTCAATCCAAACGGAAATCTTGATAAGCAGTATGAGAAGAAGTGATCCAGCCAGGATTCGAACCTGGGACCTACAGTTTAGAAGACTGTTGCTCTATCCAGACTGAGCTACTGGACCATAATTTGCAAATGTATCAATTTTTAGCGGACCAGACTGAGCTACCCGACCAATAATCAGGTGGCAAATTTAATACAAATTACTGTTATCCAAAAAAGGTAAGTGGTAAAATGTAAAGAAAAAATGAACCTGCTTTAACTGCGGTTAAGACTATGATCGACGAAGTCGGCAAGTATGAATACCTAAAGTTGAAGAATTGTAATGTGATGTTACGGTAAATACAGATCCTGTCAGGTTTAGAAAACCCTGACAGGACTTGAAGGATAAAATAATTGTTTATTCTCCTGTTAGCTCTTTTTCCATTGAATTGTATTGAGTATCCAGTCAAGGGTCACGCGAGCCGTCCGCGAGTGCAGACAGCCTCACGATTACCGATACAAACTGGATACCGCAGGCGAGCATAAGCAATCACGTGAGAGTTGTGATTTTGTTTGTATACCATATCTTTAAGTAAACGTGTGCAATGCAAACCAAAGAGAGCAACCCGAACACCTTATAACTTGTGGGGTTACAATAAATTGTTATCCTATCAGTAATGGTTGTACAGTTTTCAAGTTATCACCATTTGCAAACGCTATTCAGGCATTGGTTGTTTACATTTACAGAAAGGATATTAGTCCCAAGAATATTTGCATTATCTACTAAAGGGCTCAATTTCGTTAAATAAAATTTGCAATAATTGCAAATTAATACTTTCTCATAGTAAAAATTAACACTGACAACCCAAACCTTTCAACACAACCAATCATTTTTGCATTATTTGCAAATTCACTCCAACCTGTTTCAGATTCCCATTTTGAAATGCCTTAATTAGTTTGTAATTTTGATTAATAATACAAACACAAAAAGACTTCATCATGAAATCAAAAATTAAACTTCTATTGATTTTAATGGGTGGCTTGGGATTGGTCTTTCTTTTTTCGGGTTGCTCGATTATTGGTTTTGGTTTAGGAACTGCTGGGGATGCCTTGACTTCCAAATCTAAAAATGTTCCAATTTCACAAATTGGAGAACTTGAAACAAACGATAAAATTGAATTAGTTCTTAAGAATGGTTCTCACATTCAGGGTAAATATGCAGGACAAACTTTCATAGAAGTTGAAAGCTATTCTGAAAAGTACAAGAAATCTCTAAATCAGTTACGGGGAAGAATTGTTTTACCCGAAATTGGTGATTCGGTTCGAGTTGAATTTATTTCTCAATCTCCGGATAAGGAATTTCTGACCGGAAAATTTTTGAGATTTGATTTTGTAAAAATATATGTTCCCGATCCTCCATTAATACTAATTATTGAACATCCAAGCGGAAATCAGGGTTGGATTCCAATGAATAACTTAAAAACTATTTCAGATTCTAAGGGAAATATTCTACTAAAAGAAGCATTAATCAATTTAATTGAAAATGGAGAAGTCCCATGCTTATCATATAAAGGCATTTTGGTACTGGATAAAAACACTCTCCATGAAATTAGGATTGAGGATATTTCCCGAATTAGAATTTCACCATTTAGAGGATATAAATGGGTAGGATTGGTTTTAGGCGGAATTTTTGATGCTTACATGCTATCTGAACCTTGTAGGCGATGGTATTATTATAAATTTTAGTAGCTATAATCAGTCCCCTGCTAATTAGCAATTAAAAATAGAGCATTTAAAACTTTTTGTCCGTTTTTGATTGCCGTATCAGTAATTGATTTTAGTATAGAAATTTTTTTTACTCCTTCCAATGACTTGAACTGTACGAATACTTTTTGTTTGACTTTCAAATTTCTGATAGCTCTTTCAGAACTATTATTATCCGGTTGCAAGAACTGGTCTATATTTATTGGCAACATCTACCCTTTGAAACGCCTTCTATTTCAATAACCTTTTAGCCAAAGTTTAACTTTCACCTTCATCAATCAGTAATTCAGGAATAATTAGTTATGTAATACGATATAACATAAGCAACACAGGTGCGTAATCAATAATTCATAAGAAATGATCATTTAAAGATGAATATCGTGCCTTTCAGACGGAATATAATATCAATTATTATGAAAAATATGTGTGGGACTAGTGATTACGCCCCGTTGGGGCTTATCGGTTGAGACGTATCATAAACCCCGAGCTACGCACGGGGCTAATGATTTACGCACCTTTGGTGCTCGAAAAATAAAAAATTATTGATTGATTTTTTCTTTTTGGGTGTTTTTTTCGGAAAACAAGAGATTTATAGTAAAATAGTTCATTCATATAATAAAAAAAGAGCTTACTTATGATAGGGAAACCCTTTTATCGAATCCTGAGGGGTTTTCAAGTCAATTGAGAAATTGCCTTAAAATAACAAAGGACAGCCCTGATGCTTTAGTGATTTATTTACTGCAATCCGTTGTAAAATATACATTTGAACTTCCGGTTGTATCTACACTAACTCCAGCTGGAGGAAAAGGCATTGTCCATACACAAACTTTATACAAATTAGGCATTTGGGATATATCAAGATCAATTGTAAAATCCCAATCATCTCCAGTACCTATTGCAGTATTATTCGAAATATCCAAGCTGGTTAATTGGTTATTTTTACAAAATAATTTTAATAATGCAATATTGTTCGAAACATCCAAGGTGGTTAATTGATTATTATCGCAAAACAACCTTTTTAATGCGGTATTATTAGAAACATCCAAAATGGTTAATTGGTTATCACTGCACCGCAACTCTACTAAGGCAGTACAATTAGAAACATCCAAAATGGTTAATTGGTTTATATAGCAATTCAAGACTATTAAGGCTGTACAATTTGAAACATCCAAACTGGTTAATTGGTTAGACTGGCAGACAAAATAATCTAGGACAGAATTATTAGAAACATTCAAACTGGTTAATTGGTTATAGCTGCAATTCAAAACTATTAAGGCTGTACAATTTGAAACATCCAGGGTGGTTAATTGGTTATCACTGCAATGCAAGTATGATAAGGCGGTACAATTTGAAACGTCCAGGGTGGTTAATTGGTTAAACGGGCAGACAAAATGTTCTAAGGCAGAATTATTAGAAACATCCAAACTGGTTAATTGGTTATAGCTGCAATTCAAGACTATTAAGGCGGTACAATTTGAAACATCCAACGTGGTTAATTGGCTAGATCTGCAATACAAAGTTACTAAGGCAGTATTAGTTGAAACATCCAGGGTGGTTAATTGGTTATCATCGCAATGCAACTCTACTAAGGCAGTACAATTTGAAACATCCAGGGTGGTTAATTGGTTATCACAGCCATCCAACCATTCTAAGGCTGTACAATTTGAAGCATCCAACGTGGTTAATTGGTTCCCTCTGCAATGCAAATTTTTTAAAGAAGTTTTATTTGAAACATCCAGTGTGGTTAATTGGTTATTACTGCAATACAACTCTTCTAAGGCAGTACAATTTGAAACGTCCAGGGTGGTTAGTTTGTTAGAACAACAATAAAAATGTTTTAAAGAAGTATTATTAGAAAAAACCAAACTGGTTAATTGGTTATCACCGCAACTCAAGTATAATAAGGAGGTACAATTGGAAACATCCAGAGTGGTTAATTGGTTGCCACTGCAATGCAAGTGTGATAAGGCGGTACAATTTGAAACGTCCAGGGTGGTTAGTTTATTTGATGAACAAGAGAGAAAAACCAAATTGACAAACATTTCAATACCTGTCAAATTTGAAATATTGGCTCCATAAACATTTAATTCTGTTATCGCCTCAGCTTCAGCGGGACTAATAATACCATCTCCATTTGTATCAACTCCCAGTTCTATAAGTGCATTTAAAAAATTGTTATCAGGGATGGTAACTTGTGGGTCATCCTTTTCACATTGACTCAATAAAACCACAGTCAATAGAAACAACAGTGTTTTGAGTATTGCTCTCATGATGAACAGAGTTAGCTAATATAATCTGTAAGTTACAAACTTTTGAAAATAAAGTCAAATATATTTCAAATTCTCCCTGTCATTAAATTGGTGTTGGCTGGATCACGAGTCCGACCAACGGGAGGACGAGTAATTCTTGAATACAAATTTTACATATAAAAAAGACGTGACAGCGTTAGCTGTCGGAATTTTTCCTTATATTTAATCCAAGTAATACTCCTTTTCAATTACAAAAAAGAGTTGAAACTATTATATTAACAATATCTGGAGTGCTTTTACTATTAATTTATCCGAAATGTCATGAATAAAACTCAACACCTTTTGAAGCGAAGAATAAAAAAATCACTATCTCTCCTCTTTGCAGCCATTCTATTCCCTGTTTTACTATTTGCCGATGCTGCAAATATCATTTTTACAGCAGGTGGCAATGTAAAACCAATGAATAGCGAATCCATCAAAATGGTGAAAGAAAAGATCGATATCACAATGTTGGGCAACCATTTTGAAGTGAGGGTTGATTATGTTTTTTATAATTCCGGAGAAAAACAGACTGCGATCATGGGGTTTCCTAACTCCAGGGGCACGTATGGCGGCGGCCCTGAAAATCTAAAATACGGTATTAACGATTTTAGAGCCTTTGACGGCGAGAGAGAACTGAAAATTGAGAGGAAAGGGTCTGCTGTAACCGAAACAGTAAAGACTTTTCCCGTCTGGGAGACATTTATGGTTGATTTTGAAGCTGGTGAAACAAAAAGGATTACTAATATTTACTCTCAGGAGTATTTTAGTGAATATGGGCGTTCGGTAGGTGCTAAATATATTTTAACAACAGGAGCAACCTGGAAAGGATCCATTGATTCGATTTCAGTAAATATTTATTCCAATTCAGCAGACTCTGATTTCAATAATAGAACAGTTTACCTTCTTGAGGAAGGGGGAGATCACAAATGGTATGGTAAAGATGAGTATAGGTTATATATTTTTCCACATGAGTATATTATTGAAGATAATGTTATCAAAATGATGTTTACAGATATAGAACCTGATTTTAATTTAAATATATCATTACCACCACCATCACTATTCAGACTTTTTGCCAGTTCCGAACTAGATGAAGATAAAAATGACAAATATACCGTAAAAAACCTCACCGATGGAGATCCGTCAACAGCCTGGGTAGAGGGGAAAAAAGGCAGTGGAATCAACGAATACATTAAATTTTATTGTCCCCCTCCTCCGGAAGATTCTGACATGGTTAATATATATTCTGCTTGTAAAATTGATAGTTTGGGAATAATTAACGGATATGCAAAAAACGAAGACGTTTTTTATAATAATAACCGGGTGAAAAAAATTCGAATTGAATATAAGAACGATATATTCAGGGAAGAAAACCCTTATAATATGAAGGCTCCGGAAAGCATTGAGTTTATTCTGGAAGACACAATGGATATGCAGTACCTGGTATTCCCGGAACCCATCTATATGAGCTCAATGAAAATCAGTATTCTGGAAGTATATAAAGGATCTAAATGGGATGATACCTGTATTTCGGAATTACGAACATTTTCATCGGAATAGAATAACATTATCATGTCCACCGGTTGCGTTGTCTTCAATAACTGGTTCATCAACATTATTTGTAGGTTAGTGAAAATTTTATTTTATGGATGTAAAAATAGAACAGTCGTGGAAAATCAGGCTGCAAAATGAGTTTGAAAAAGAATATTTTATAAACCTTACGGATTTTGTTAAAAAGGAGTATAATTCTTTTACTATTTATCCCCCCGGGCGGCTGATCTTTAATGCATTTGACAAGTGTCCTTTCGAAAATATTAAGGTTGTGATACTGGGACAAGACCCTTATCACGGACCGGGTCAGGCACATGGTCTCTGCTTTTCAGTGAAAGAGGGAGTGACTTTCCCTCCCAGTCTGATCAATATTTTCAAGGAAATTCATAACGATCCGGGTACTTCCAGGCCCTATTCTGGTAACCTGGAACGGTGGGCTGAACAGGGAGTTCTTCTGCTAAATGCAACACTTACTGTGAGAGCAGGACAGGCAGGTTCGCATCAAAACAAAGGATGGGAACAGTTTACTGATGAGGTAGTGCGACTGGTGGCTAATGAAAAAAGTCATGTTGTTTTTATATTATGGGGATCATATGCACAGAAAAAGGGTGAAACTATCGACAGGACAAAACATCTTGTACTTGAATCACCTCACCCCTCCCCGTTTTCTGCCAGCCGTGGTTTTTTTGGCAATAAACATTTCAGTATAGCAAATGTATATCTTGAGGAACATGGAATGGAACCTGTGGAATGGTAAACGAAATGTTACGGGTTGTTAAGAGTTAAGATTAAAATTGAAATTGAAATATATATTTTATGAAAAGACTTATCCTTAATTTATTGATCCTGGTAATTATTCTGCCGTTTGGTTGCAATAATATTAACCGTAACCGGAAAAAAGATGATAATATGGTTGTTGACAAAATAAATATATCGTTGCTTGATATTGAAAATGCCAATCATCTCTCAAAACTTGCATACAATTGCATCAGCAGGGAATATCCGAACAAATTATCTCATGTAATGAATGATTCGACTGAGGTATTAGGACCGGAGATTTTGCATCCGGCATTTTACGGATGTTTCGACTGGCATTCTTCGGTACATGGTCACTGGATGCTTATAAAACTGCTCAAAAGTTTTCCTAACCTGGAAATGAGAAATGATATAATAGATGCCATTGATAAAAATATCACAAAAGAGAACATCGCCAAAGAGGTCGAATATCTTAACCAGTCAGGCAGGAAATCTTTTGAAAGAACATACGGATGGGCATGGCTGTTAAAACTCGCCGAAGAATTATATTCATGGAATGATCAGCAAGGGAACAAATGGCTTGAAAACCTGCAGTCACTTGCCGATGCAATTGCAAACCGGTATATTGAATTTCTTCCCAAACAAACATATCCTATCCGGCGGGGAGTGCATTCCAATACAGCTTTTGGAATGTCGTTTGCGCTTGATTACGCTCAGGCTTCAGGTTATAGAGAGCTTGAAAAAGTTTTGGTTGAACGCAGTATTGCCTATTATATGAATGATATTAATGCACCTGCATCCTGGGAACCTGATGGGGATGATTTTCTTTCACCTTCCCTTCAGGAATGCGACCTGATGAGACGTGTACTAAACCAGGAAAATTTTACAAAATGGTTTGACAATTATCTGCCAGGAATAGCTGATGGCGAACCACAAAATCTTTTTGAACCTGCAACTGTTGGTGACCGCAGCGACCCGAAAATCGTACATCTTGACGGATTGAACCTTAGCCGTGCCTGGTGTATGTTTAGCATTGCGAAAGCGTTACCTGAAAACCATCCTGCAAAAGAAATTCTTAATAAAGCAGGAAATAGTCATGCCCTGGATGCTCTACCCAATATCACAAGCGGGAACTACGAAGGAGAACATTGGTTAGCATCCTTTGCTGTGTATATGTTGACATTGGATTAGCCATTCCCGTGATTAGAAAAATGTTAAAAATTATGTTGCGGTGATGCAATTACGAAAAGTTTATGAGTTGAGGAGTTTATAAGTTTAGGAGTTAAAAAATTGTGTTGCAGTGAAGCATTGAAGAAAAGTTTAGGAGTTGAGAACTTATCTATTTTATGTTGCCCTGGACATCTTACAAATAAACTCATCAACAAATAAACTCATAAACAATATTCAGGATATTACTATTTCAATAATCCTTCATCCCTGATTAGCATAAGGATAGCAGAATGGGGAACAATTACATATTTCTCTTTCTTAAATTCGATTTCATATGCATTGTTTTGTATATATATGGCGAGATCCCCCTCCTTTGGCTGAAGGGGTACATATTTCAATTCATCACTTTTATCTTTCCATGGCTCATCAACATCAGTAATAGCAGGTATAGGGTATCCCGGTCCCACTTTCAAAACATATCCTGATTGCAATTTTTCTTTCTCTTGCACTCCAGGTGGTAAATATAATCCTGATTTAGTCCTCTGATCAGGAGTTTTAGGCTGTATCAGAACCCTGTCTCCTATTACGATAAATTTATTCAGATCGTTTTCATCAATTGATAAAGCCATATTTTAAGTTTAAATAGTTACTGGTTACTGGTAACTTGTTACTGGTTCAAAACCTTAAACTTTGAACTCTTTCTTCACTTCTGCCTTCTGCCTTGCCACTGGTTACTAATTTTTTAGGTTCATCAAACCTCAAACTAATACTCACCTCTCTTCTCATTTTCTCATCTTCTCATCTTCTCATTTTGTCCCTTTCGCCCTATCGTTCCATCGTTACATCTTTCCAATTATTCCACCATTCCAATATTCCCTCTTCTCCCTCTATTCCCTTTATTCCCTCTACTCCCTTCTTCCAGACAGCAAAGATAAAATATGTTATTAATATTGACCAAGGATTCATAAACTTTAAGATTATGACCAACACATATAAATTAATTTTTATTTTTACCACACAATAATTGAATTATGATTTACAGGAACTTTAACATTTATTATTTAAAATACTGAAAAGTAAAATAGTCCGGTCTTCAGTTTGCCGACTGCAGACTGAAGATTGCCGACTTAAAAATGCAAAGTATAGTAAAATTAACCATTTTGAGCATTCTAAACTTAAGACACTGAATAGATACTTAATGAAGATACCAGATACATATTTAACTATTGAAGGTAAAGGTAAAGGATTGTATAAGGAAAAAGGTAGCAAATTTATTGCACTGGCTTACCCTGTTTCTTCTGAAGATGAAATAAAACTGATACTTTCCGGTCTGCGAAAAGAATACCATGATGCACGCCATTACTGTTATGCTTATCGGTTGGGAGCTGATAAGAAGAAATTCCGTGCCAATGATGACGGTGAACCTGCAAATTCTGCCGGTCAACCTATCTTTGGACAGATCAAATCAAATAATCTGACTAATGTTGTGGTAATTGTTATTCGTTATTTCGGGGGTAAATTGCTTGGCGTAGGCGGACTTATAAACGCGTATAGAACAGCTGCCGCAGATGCTCTCTCTGATACAAAAATAATTAATAAAACAGTAAATGATTTATATGAACTCACCTTTGCTTATACCATTATTAATGATATAATGAGGTTAATTGAAGAGGAAAAATTAACAATAGTTAAGCAAACATTTGAAGCAGATTGTACAATAAGAATTGGTGTAAGGCTGGGTAAAAGTGAAGCGATTAAGAAGAGAATCGAAAAATCACCTGAGGTTACAATTAAGTATATTGGTACAGAATAATTGTGTGAAAGAAAGTTATTAATAATATTTCAACAGGGTTGAAAATCAAGTAATATGTTCTTTATATTTACAAAACCAATCGGCAGTCGTCAGTCGGCAGTCGGCAGGAAATAAATATTCTGAATGACCAAAGAAAAATTTTTATGAAATATGAAAAACAGAAGCTTAGTTTCAATTGCCGATTATTCTAAAAAAGAGATCCTTCGTATTCTTGAACTTGCTGCTGAATTCGAAAAAGACCCTTACCAGCAGCTACTCAATAAAAATGTTATAGCGACATTGTTTTTTGAGCCTTCAACAAGGACACGACTCAGTTTTGAAAGTGCTATCAGCCGGTTAGGAGGAAAGATCATTGGATTTAGTGATTCATCCAGCACAAGTGTACAAAAAGGAGAATCGCTTAAAGACACGATCAAGACCATAAGCAACTATTGTGATCTTATTGTTATGCGTCATCCCATTGAAGGAAGCGCCAGATATGCCAGTGAAATTGCTTCAGTACCTATTGTTAATGCAGGTGATGGTGCAAACCAGCATCCCACGCAAACCCTGCTTGACATGTATTCTATTAAGAAAACGCAGAATACACTGGATAACTTAAATATATTCATGGTTGGTGACCTGAAATACGGCCGGACCGTTCACTCACTGTTAATTGCTATGTCACACTTCAACACAACATTTAATTTCATTTCACCTGAAGAATTAAAGATGCCGGCTGGCTATAAGATGCATCTTGATAATTTAGGGTTGAAGTATTATGAACATACCGATTTTACTGAATATATTTCAGAAGCTGATATTGTATATATGACACGGGTACAAAAAGAAAGATTCAGTGACCCGATAGAATATGAAAAAGTAAAAAATGTATATGTCTTACGTGAGCATATGCTTGAAAAGACTAAGAAGAACATGAAGATACTGCATCCCTTGCCCAGGGTCAATGAGATTAATGAAGATGTTGATGAGAATATGAAAGCATACTATTTTACCCAGGCATTGAATGGTGTTTATACACGCCAGGCAATATTAACGAGTATTTTGGGGATCAGATAAGTTCTTAGCAAACTTTAAAAAAAATAATACAATGATTAAAAGCAAAACACAATTAAGCGTCAGTGCCATTAAAAACGGAACTGTTATCGACCATATTCCCGCAGACAGTCTTTTTGATGTTATCCAGATATTAGGTCTGAACAAGCTTGACAAGATGATAACATTCGGCACAAATCTGGAAAGTAAAAAACTAGGTCGAAAGGCAATTATAAAGCTATCGAAAGTTTTTTTTGATGAGAGTGATCTTAACCGTATTGCACTTGTAGCCCCCCTGGCAAAACTTAGTATTATCAAAGACTACAAAGTTGTTGAGAAACGAGTTGTCGAAATTCCCGATGAAATTGAGAGTATTGCAAAGTGTGTAAATCCAAAATGTATTACTAACAATGAAAATGTTAAAACGAGGTTTTATGTTGTTTCAAAAGAAAAGGTAGCACTTAAATGCCACTATTGCGAAAAAATAACAGATAAAGAGAACCTGGTGATACTTTAAAGAGTTCAAAGTTCAAAGTTCAAAGTTTAATGTCTTTTGCTCTCTGCTCTTCATACTGCATCACATTCTTTATTCTTCCCATTCTTCCATTTTTCCACTATTCCATTATTCCAAATCTTATCTTATTCTATCATAAGACCGAACCAGTTCTTCGTCCTTCTTCACTCCCCTGAATGCCAAAAAAGCAAGAATTGTTGAAACAACAGGAAAAATAACAGGATACAAATAAAAAATTTCACCATGAATTTTACCCTGACCATGCAGTGCGTAAAAGCAGATCAATCCTAATGACCCAAGCATCAAAAGGATACAAAAAACAGACAATCTCATCTGCAGGATACGATTCTTATAGGAAAAAATTGTAATTATCAGCAACAACACAATAATTGCCAACAGGATCGTTAAGGGAATTGCTTTAACAATATAATTTCCCTTCTCAACATTTACTACACCAAGATAAATTAGTTCATATATATTACTGCCAGGATCAATAAACCTTATTACGGGGAAAAAGAACATTAACCCCATAATTATCAAAGCAAAAAACATATATACTGTTTGCTTCCTTTGTAGCATTTTATTCTTTATGGCTCACCCAACATCATAAAAATAGTAGAG
>DAOVLD010000031.1 GCA_030631445.1 Bacteroidota bacterium | reverse complement strand
ATGGACTTTTGGAATCACAAACTCCCATAAGAGTCTCGCTTGAGAGTAATCAACTTTTTAGTATTCAAACCAAAACTTTACTGGGGGCACATTTGGATTATCGCTTTTCAGAAGATTTTAATATTGGTGCAACAATGTTAAATCTTACCGAAAGGCCTTTAACCCAGAAGGTTAGTATTGGTGATGAGCCGATATCTAATACAATTTTGGGAGTTAACACCTCTTATCATACTGAATCACGATTTCTTACAAGCGTAATTGATAGAATCCCTTTTCTTGAAACAAAAGTTCCATCCAGCATTACTTTTACAGGTGAGTTTGCTCACCTTATTCCAGGTCATTCACGGGCAATAGAAAAACAGGGCATTTCATATATTGATGATTTTGAAGGTAGTGAGATACCGCTTGATATAAAATCAATGAATGCATGGGTGCTTGCAAGTACACCGCAGGGGCAGAATGCTTTATTCCCCGAAGCAATATTGAATAATGATCTGGCATATGGGTACAACAGGGCTAAACTTGCCTGGTATGTAATTGACCCCCTGTTTTTAAGAAACACATCTATCACTCCTAACCATATAAAGAGTAATCCTGATCTGCAATCAAGTCACTATGTAAGAGAGGTGTTTGAAAAAGAGATTTTCCCCTACAAAGAAAGCATTACAGGTATACCAACCAATTTGGCAGTATTGAACCTGGCATTTTACCCTGACGAAAAGGGGCCATATAATTACGACCTTGGAGCATCGGTATATTCTGCAGGAATTGATAATGAAGGAAAACTTTTATATCCCGGATTACGATGGGGCGGGATAATGAGAGAAGTACCTACTAATGATTTTGAAGCTGCCAATATTCAGTTTATTGAATTCTGGCTGATGGATCCATACGTGGAAAATGGAGGACATTCAGGTGGGGAGTTATATTTCAACCTTGGCAATATTTCGGAAGATATTTTGAAAGATTCACGGAAAAGTTTTGAAAACGGATTACCAACAACTCCGCTTGCCACTTTGGTGGATACAACAATCTGGGGCCGTGTTCCTGTTACACAGTCACTGGTTAATGCTTTTGATAATGATCCTGATTCACGACGGTATCAGGATGTGGGCCTTGATGGACTCAGGAATGAGGATGAATCAAGTTTTTTTATGGATTACCTTGATTCGCTGCAAACATTGGTTGATCCTGAAGTATTTACTGAAATTTCGGATGATCCTTCAAGTGATAACTTTCATTATTTCAGGGGAAGTGATTATGATGCTGAAAGACTGAATATTCTTGAACGATATAAAAACTATAACGGACTTGAAGGAAATTCTCCAACCTCTGAGCAATCAAATGAATCATATCCGACAACAGGTTCCACATTACCTAATGTTGAAGATATTAACCGTGACAATACCCTCAGTGAGTCTGAGAGTTACTATCAGTATCATGTAAGTCTCAGACCACAGGACCTTGAAATTGGGAAAAACCATATTATTGATATTGTGCCTGCTTCAATTACTTTTGCCAATGGAGAAAGATCTGAAGTAAACTGGTATCAATTCAGGATACCATTAAATGATTATCAAAATGTTGTCGGGAATATTCAGGGTTTCAAATCGATAAGGTTCCTGAGAATGTATCTCCGGGGCTTTCAGGAAAAGATTAACCTGCGATTTGCTAAACTTGATCTTGTCAGAGGCGAATGGAGAAAATATAATTTATCTCTTCTTGGTGGTGGAGAGAGAATTACAATACCTGAACCGGTAGAGGCAAGGTTTGAAATTTCATCTGTAAACATTGAAGAGAATGCTCATAAAAAACCTGTTAATTATATATTACCACCGGGGATAAGCAGAGTAATTGATCCTACTAATCCGCAACTCAGGCAATTAAATGAGCAATCAATTGTGCTAAAGGTCCATAATCTTGAAGATGGAGATGCAAAAGCAGCTTTTAAGAATGTGAGTCTTGATATCAGACAGTATCGGCGAATTCAGATGTTTGTGCATGGAGAATCTCTTATTGATGATCCTTTATACGATGATGAACTGACTGTATTTATGAGACTTGGTTCTGATTATAAAAACAATTTTTATGAATATGAAGTATCATTGAAACTTACACCACCGGCTAGTGGAAGATATAATAACGATTTGGAATCTGACAGGCATATTGTCTGGCCCGATGAAAATATGTTTGATATCCCTCTTGAAATATTCCAGGAAGCAAAGCAGGCAAGAAACAGGGAGTTGAGACGTGAGGGTTCCAATCTTAACATCTCTGATGTGTTTGAATATTACCATGGTAACAACAGGGTGAAAGTGTCAGGGAATCCAAATATGAGTAATATCAGAACTATCATGATTGGGGTGAGGAATCCAAAACGTAGCAGAGACCTTCAAAACGATGACGGACAACCTAAATCGGGAGAGGTATGGTTGAATGAATTACGCTTAACAGATTTTAATGAAGAGGGCGGATGGGCAGCTAATGCCCGGCTACAGGCCAGACTTGCTGATTTTGGAACGATTGATTTGGCAGGATCAACCAGCAAACCCGGTTGGGGTAGTATTGATAAGAAAGTGAATGAACGGAGTAAAGAAGAAGAACTCAGGTATGATATATCATCGAATCTTGAGTTAGGCAAATTCTTCCCTAAAAAAGCTAATATCAGGATACCACTCTATGTTGGATACTCTGAAGGAATGATAAATCCACAATACAACCCGCTCGATCCGGATATACCGTTACAAGATGCCATTGATAATGCTGAAACCCAAAGAGAAAGAGATTCGATTGTTAATATCTCTCAGGATTATACACGGCGGAAAAGCATTAATCTTACCAATGTAAGTATAGGTGGGGCTGGAGGGAAACCCCATTTGTGGAGTATTTCCAACTGGTCGGTTAATTATTCATTCAACGAGTATTATTCCAGTAATATTAATACTGAAATTGATCTGGAACGTAATTATCGTGGTGGGATAAGTTATGTATACAATAAAACCCAAAAAAATATTGCACCTTTCAAAAAAGTTAAGTTTCTAAGATCTCAGGCATTCAGACTAATCAAGGATTTTAATTTTAATCTTTTCCCTAATCATATATCCTTCAGAACTGACCTGTACCGGCATTATGACGAGGTGAAAACAAGAAATATTAATAATCCTTTGCTTAAAATTAAACCCACATTCAGAAAGGATTTTGAATGGAATCGCTTTTATGATGTTAAATATGATATAACGAAATCTCTTAAAGTAGACTTTTCAGCTAATGCCATAGCAAGAATTGATGAACCTGAAGGGGGAGTGGATAGAGACAGATATAAAGATCATTACGAAACCTGGAAAGATTCAGTACTTACCAACCTGAAGGATTTTGGAAGAACAACACAGTATCATCATGTTATTAATGTAAGTTACCGGATCCCGATAAACAAGTTGCCTTTTTTAAACTGGGTGTCAGCAACTGCAAGGTATAGTGCTAATTATAATTGGGATGTTGGGCCGGTATTTCATGATTCATTAAATATTGAACTGGGTAATACAATTCGTAATTCTAATACTACTCAGCTTAATGGTCAGTTAAATATGCTTAACCTGTATAATAAAGCAGGATTCCTTAAAAAAATCAACCAGAAGTACAGCGGCAGGAGCCGAACAAAAAAAGAAGTTGAGTATAAGACTGTTACATACAGGAGAAAACGTGTAAAATTAAAAGCTGATGAGCCAAGATCAATTTATCACAAGCTAATGACTGAAGATGTAGATGTAAAAGCTTATGATAACGCTAACCAGGAAATTACAGGCAAAGTAGAGGTAGAAAATAACCGGAAAATAACATTTACGGCAAGTGATAATTATGATGATGTGAGGTTTGTAATTGAAGGTAAAGTTGAGAAAACTGAAAATCCTGTTGTGATTATTGCAGAAAATTTAACAAGGTTTTTAATGGGAGTGAGAAATATATCAATTTCATATTCAGGGAATCAGGGCACATTATTGCCCGGATTCATGCCACATGCAGAATACGTGGGGATGAACCAATATAATGGTCAGCTGGCACCAGGCTGGCTGTTTATTATGGGATACCAGGATCGGGATTTTGCAGAAAAAGCGGTCAGGAATGGTTGGCTAACAACTGACACCTTGCTGAATACTCCATTTGTGCTAACCCATACCGATAATTTGAATATCCGTAGTACAATTGAACCAATTAACGGACTTAGGATAGACCTGACAGCAAACAGAAGGTTTTCCCGGAATGAGAATGCCTATTATATTGCAAACAGATATGGAAATTTTCCTGATAGTACAAGAAATATTATGACTACCGGGAACTTTAGTATGTCAACATTAACATGGGGTACTGCATTTGAAAAAATAAAAAGTAGTAACCAGTATAAATCAGAAAATTTTAACCGGTTTAAGGAATATACAAAAGTAATCTCAAGACGGCTGGCAGATAAGAGAGAAAATATTGATAATAGCTATATTCCCGGTGATGGTGAATATAAAGACGGTTATGAGATTACATCACAGGAGGTGTTAATACCTGCTTTTCTTGCTGCCTACTCCGGACGGGATCCCGAAAAAATATCTCTCACTCCATTTCCTTCTATATGGGGAATAATGCCAAATTGGAGAATAACATATGATGGTTTATCAAAGCTTAATTTTGTGCAAAAATATCTTCGTTCCATAACTATTAACCATGCTTACCGTTCCTCATTTAATATTGGCACCTACAGTACTAACCTGTTTTATCTTGCAGGTGATGACGGATTGAACCATATAAGAGATGTACAGAATAATTTCATAGCCAGCCATGAAGTGGCAACAGCTACAATAAATGAGGAGTTTAAACCATTGATTAATGTAGATTTTAATTTCAGAAATAGCTTTACTACACGCCTGGAGCTTAAGAAAACCAGAATACTGGCTCTGAGTTTATCAAACAATCAGATTACCGAAGTTAAAAGTGATGAATTTACCGTAGGGCTGGGATATCGTTTTGATGAAGTTCAACTTATTATCCGGCTTGGTGGTAGTGAAAGAGAATTAAAAAGTGATTTGAATCTCAGAGCTGATCTGTCTATTCGTGATAATAAAACAATTATCAGAAAGCTGATTGAGGATGTTGACCAACCAACTGCAGGACAACGTATTGTAACTATTAAGACAACTGCTGATTATGTTCTCAGCGACCGGTTTAACCTGAGAATATTCTTTGACAGGGTGGTAAATAATCCTTTTGTTGCTTCATCCTATCCAACAGCCAATACCAATTTTGGATTTAGTATTCGATTTACGCTAACGCAATAAAGAGGGAATAGTGGAAAGTTGAAAGTTTGTGAAGTTCAATGCTTACTTTTAACTTTTAACTTTTAGTCCGCTCCGAAATGTCTTTTTACTATTTATTTAAACTTTCGAACTTTAAAGACGGACTCTATATGGACATAAAAAATTGACAGGATTATTAAACGAATAATTTTTTTTGTTTAATTTTGAGGACTCTAATATATTAATTGTTAAAAGCGAAAAATATGAAAATTCCTGAAAACTTGAAATATACAAAAGACCATGAATGGGTAAGGGTTGAAGAGGGTTGTGCATATATAGGTGTTACAGATTTTGCACAGAGAGAACTGGGAGATGTGGTTTTTGTGGAAATTGAAACAGAAGGTGAAAAGCTTGACAAAGAAGAAGTTTTTGGTACTATTGAAGCTGTCAAAACAGTTTCAGATATGTTTATGCCTGTATCAGGTGAAGTTCTTGAAATAAATCCGAAAATTGAAGAAGAGCCTGAGTTGGTTAATAAAGATCCATATGGTGAGGGCTGGTTAATTAAGATATCAATCGCCGATTCTTCAGAGCTGGATGAACTCCTGACTCCGGAACAGTATAACGATCTGATAAATACCTAAATAGTTAAATTTATTGAAAATCAGATACAGGTTTATCCATAAAATTGGGTAAACCTTTTTTTTAGCTTAATTTCGAAATTACTATATTCATGGTTGCAAAATGTAAACTAAACTCACTCAGCCACTTAACTTACTCAACTATGTGTACCCGTAACTCGTAACCCGTAACGCGTAACTCTTTAGACATTTTAGGCGTTGAGTAAATATTATACATGAAGCAGTGAAAAGACAAAAGCAAATACCCAAAAGTTATTGGATCCCTGTAATAACAATTGCTTTTACCATTCTTTACCTGGTATTTCCTACGAATAATTCCTCTGTTGATGCATATTATTATGCTGCATCTGTTAAATATAGTGACGAATTATTCCATCCTCACCACCTGCTTTACAATGTTACATTCCGTCTGTTTTTTAATTTGCCGTTTTTCAATAATGAAGAAATTGATATACTTCAGGGGATGAAAATGGCTAATTCACTTATTGGAGGGATCTGCCTCTATTTATTTTCTTTACTTCTTAAAAGAACAGGACGATCAATAAAAGAAATTCTCAGAATTTTATTACTTACAGGATCTTCTTTTGCAGTGATGCGTTATTCGTCAGAAAATGAAGTATATCTTTTCCCTCTCGCTTTTTCACTGGGTGCAACTGTTTTTTATCAGGATTATTTGAATAATAAAAGTTTGACAAGACTCCTGATAAGTGGATTGCTTGCCTCATTTGCTGTTCTTTACCATCAAATAGGTGTGTTCTGGTGGTTTGGTTTATTTATTGGGTTGATCATTTTTCGCCATCCATGGAAATCAAAACTTGTATTTGCAACTTCTATAGTACCTGTGATTTTGGTCTATGGTATTGTGGCATTCAAACTTCCGGAGTTTGAGAAAAATTTTACCGGGGTATTTCAATTTGCTTTAAGAGATTACCTTTCTCAGGGATTTGATAAAATTCCCGGATGGGAGAATTTCTTTTTTACCCCGGTAAATTTTATCAGAAGCTTTGTACAGGTTCATGGATATATTTTTCGAATGATCGGGGAAAATATCCTCTGGATCATACCCGGACTGGTCTCCATATTTTTATCAGGTGCTATTTTTATGAAAAAGAGGTTTTTGATTAGAAAAACAGAGCTAATGAACCGCCCATTTTTTATTACTCATTTAATTATACTGGTATTTTATATTGTTTTTGCATTTTTTGCCGAGGGGAATGCTGAGTTTATGGTAATGATTCCTTTCCTGGGATTCTTATTATTATTCTCAAAGATAAAAATCAGGGACAGATCAATGATTCTTTTGGGGATTGCATTATTGGTTTGGAATGTTTCATATGGTTTAATTCCCCGTAATAATTTTAAGTTCACTGATTATATTATGCTTGAATCCTGGATAAAGGAAAATCCGGATGCTACATTTGTATTAAAATCCGACCAGCAGGTTATTAGCAGACTTTATTATCAATCGGGGGTTGAATTTTATCCACAGATAATAAAATCTCCTTCTTCACTAATCCAACAAGGCATGAGTGTAACTGGTTTATATAGCAAACTGGACACGTTAATTACCCGGAAAAACCAAATTTATACTGATTGTGTTGAATATCCCGGAATATTGTCGCGGCAAGGGGTTATTGATACCGGTGAAGATGATTATTTTTTTGCTGAATATGAATATGAACCTGTTGATTCTGTTGAAACTCTTTTCGGAACATTTTTCCTGCACCGTATTGCCAGGAGGTAACTAACCAGTCGGCAGTCCACAGTCCACAGTCGGCAATTGGCGATCGACAAGAATGTAAAGTATAATGAGATTAGCCATTTTTGGTATTCCAAACTTTTTATGCTGAGCGCAGTCGAAGTGAAGACATTGAATAGTTACAATAGCAGGACACGACATTATAGTGTTTTCTTCACTTCAAATTCAGTAAAAGCTTCAATAGTATCACCTACTTTGATATCATTAAAGTTCGTTACATTAAGTCCGCATTCCAGACCAGTAACTACCTCTTTCACATCATCTTTGAATCGTTTCAGTGATCCAAGTTCCCCGGAATACACAACAATGCCATCCCTTATCACTCTGACTTTCGAGTCACGAACGATTTTTCCTTCCTTCACCATACACCCTGCAATTGTTCCTGTTTTAGTGATTTTGAATATTTCAAGGATCTCAAGAGTAGCAACAATCTTTTCTTTTATTTCCGGAGAGAGCATCCCTTCCATAGCTGATTTTAATTCCTCTATAGCATCATAGATTATTGAATATAATCTGATCTCAATCTCTTCTTTTTCAGCCAACTTTCTTGCTGCCATAGATGGGCGAACCTGGAATCCTATAATTATGGCATTTGAAGCTGCGGCAAGTAGAATATCTGATTCTGATATTTGTCCAACCGCTTTATGGATAATATTTACATGTATCTCATCAGTAGATAGCTTTATCAGGGAGTCACTTAGCGCTTCAACAGAGCCGTCTACATCTCCCTTGATAATAATGTTTAGCTCCTGGAAGTTACCGATAGCAATTCGCCGTCCTATTTCATCCAGGGTAATATGTTTTTGAGTACGGATACCTTGTTCACGTTGTAGCTGACCTCTTCTGGTTGCAATATCCCTGGCATCGCGATTATTGTTCATTATATTGAAAGTATCTCCGGCTTGCGGAGCCCCGTTCAAACCGAGGATTAGAGCAGGAGTAGCCGGACCGGCTTTCTCAATATTTATATCTCTTTCGTTAAACATTGCTTTAATATGACCAAAGTAACTCCCAGCAAGCATTATATCGCCAATATTCAGAATCCCGCCTTCTACCAGTATAGTTGCAACATAGCCTCTTCCCTTATCGAGCGATGATTCTATAATGGTTCCATTTGCTTTTCTGTCAGGGTTTGCTTTTAGCTCAAGCATTTCTGCTTCAAGCAAAACTTTTTCCAGAAGTTCATCAATATTAATTCCATTTTTAGCTGAAATGTCCTGCGATTGATATTTCCCTCCCCAATCTTCAACAAGGAAATTCATATTTGCCAACTCTTCTTTCACTTTTTCGGCATTTGCTGCTGGTTTGTCAATTTTGTTTATTGCAAAAACCATTGGTACGCCTGCAGCATGTGCATGATTAATAGCTTCAACTGTTTGAGGTTTAACACCATCATCGGCAGCTACAACGATAATCGCAATATCAGTAATTTGAGCACCTCTGGCACGCATTGCGGTAAAAGCTTCATGCCCGGGGGTATCAAGGAATGTTATCTTCTTGTTGTCACCAAGATTCACACTGTAGGCGCCAATATGCTGGGTTATTCCACCTGCTTCTCCTGCAATTACATTGGATTTACGAATATGGTCAAGTAACTTGGTTTTTCCATGGTCGACATGTCCCATAACCGTTACAATAGGCGGACGTAGTTTCATGTCTTCTTCACTATCTTCCTCTTTCATAATTGCCTCCTGAACATCAACACTGATAAACTCAACTTCATAATTAAATTCATTAGCCACAAGAACTATGGTTTCGGCATCAAGTCTCTGATTTATTGAAACCAGAAGTCCGATGCTCATGCATGTTGAAATTATTTCATTACTTTCAACATTCATCATGGAAGCCAATTCGCTTACAGATACAAATTCAGTAACTTTAATAATATTTTTTTCCAGCTCTTGCTTTATATCTTCTTCTTCCTGTTTTTTGATTATTGCCTCACGCTTTTCACGTCTGTATTTTGATCCTTTGGATTTCCCTTTTGAAGTTAGTTTGGCAAGTGTTTCTTTTATTTGCTTTTGCACATCTTCTTCATCTACTTCAGTATGAAGCTGTTTTACTTTTCCTTTTGCAGCTTTCGGTTTACTCCTTTTTTTATCCTTAAAATCAACTTTATCAGTATCCTTTATAATCCTCTTTCTTTTCTTTTTGGGTTGCTTGTCGGATGAGGCAACAGGCTTTTTCTTTTCCTCCTTAGCAGGAAGATCTATTTTACCAACTACGGTAGGACCTGATAATTTCTTGAAATCTGATTTATAAACCTTTTTAATTTCTTCTTCGGTAAGTTTTGTTTCTTTTGCTTCAATATCTATAGCCGGTTCTTCTTTTTCTTCTTTCTTTGGAGCTTTTTTCCTGGGAGTTGTTTCTTTTTTCTCCTTTTCAGATTTCTTTTCGGGTTTGGTTTTCTTATTGATTAAATCAAGATCAATTTTACCTACAACTTTAAGTTCCTTGTCTTTTTCAGATTTTCTTTCTGATTTAGCTATTTCGGGTTCCTTTTCAGTAACTGGTTCACCTTCTGTTTTTTTCTCTTTCTCATCATCAGGTCTTGCTATTTCAGAGGCAGTTCCGCTTACGTCAGTGATTAATACTTCTTCAGTAGTTTCAATTACATCCGGGGGTTCAATTTCGTTTTCAGTTTCATTGTTTAAGACATCCTCCTGAGTTTCCTGAAGGTTTCGCATACTTAACTTTTCCGATTCTTTTTTTGCAGTTAAGTCAGAACTGTATTCTATAGCGAGAAATTCGTACGTTTCAGGAGAAATCTTAGTGTTTGGATTAGTTTCAATATCAATATCTTTTTTATGCAGGAATTCAACAATGGTGTTGATTCCTACATTAAATTCTCTTGCAGCTTTGCTAAGTCGTATTCCTTTTTGCCCTTGTGCCATTAATATCTCCCTATATGCATATGTTTTATAAGTAATCCGCTAATATATAATATATTAAATAAATTACTCAAATTCTTCATGTAAAATATTCAAAACATCTTTTATTGTTTCTTCTTCTAGATCAGTTCTTTTAACCAGATCGCTTAAAGATAATTCCAGGACACTTTTAGCTGTATCGCATCCAATTGCCTTTAGTTCATCAAGGACCCAGCT
This sequence comes from Bacteroidota bacterium, assembly GCA_030631445.1. Lineage (GTDB taxonomy): Bacteria > Bacteroidota > Bacteroidia > Bacteroidales > VadinHA17 > JADFUQ01. Next base: position 1,097 of record DAOVLD010000031.1, on the reverse strand, counting down.
TTCAATTTCATCTGCAAATTCTTCAAGACTAACATCTTCTGCATCTTCAGTATCTTTTTCCCTGTATACATCAATCTCGTAACCGGTAAGCTGACTGGCAAGTCTGATATTTAATCCGCCTTTACCTATTGCCAGTGAAACCTCTTCAGGTTGCAGGAATACTTCTGCACGCTCTTCTTCATCTAATATCTTGATTGATTCTACTTTTGCAGGACTGAGCGACCTGGAGATATACAATTTTATGTTTGTAGTGTAATTGATAACGTCAATGTTTTCATTCTTTAGTTCTCTCACGATGCCATGAATTCTGGAGCCTTTCATTCCAACGCATGCTCCTACCGGGTCAATTCTCTCATCATAGGACTCAACTGCAACTTTTGCTCTTTCTCCGGGGATCCTCACTATTTTTTTTATGGTTATCAATCCATCGAAAATTTCAGGAACTTCAAGTTCGAACAATCTTTCGAGAAAAACAGGTGATGTACGGGAGATGATAATAAGTGGATTGTTATTTCTCATTTCAACTCTTACAACCACTGCCCGTAAAGTATCCCCTTTCCTGAAAAAGTCTGACGGGATTTGTTCTTCCTTTGGCATTATCAGTTCATTTCCTTCATCATCCAGGATTAGTATCTCTCGTTTCCAAACCTGGTAGACCTCCCCCGTAATAATGTCACCAATCCGGTCTTTGTATTTGTTGTAAACATAATCCTTCTCCAGGTCAAGAATTCTGGAAGTCAGGTTTTGTCTTAATGATAAGATGGTCCTTCTTCCAAAATCAATGAGTTTTACTTCATCAGTTACCTCTTCTCCAACTTCATAGTCTTCGTCAATTTTAGTGGCTTCAGAAATGCTTATTTGTAAATTTTCGTCCTCAACTTTATCATCTTCAACAACTTCTCTGTTTCTCCAAATCTCAAAGTCGCCCTTGTCTATGTTGATGATAATGTCGAAATTTTCATCTGTACCGAATTGCTTCTGTAAAACACTCCGGAAAACATCTTCCAGAACACTCATCATAGTGGTACGATCAATGTTTTTCAATTCCTTGAATTCAGAAAATGTATCGATTAAATTCATGTTTTCCATTTGTTCTT
>DAOVLD010000120.1 GCA_030631445.1 Bacteroidota bacterium | reverse complement strand
TGGAACACAATTAACATCGATGGCTCGATACCTGATAGTCTGATTTTTCAATTAACAGACCACTCGTATGAACTGGTAGTTGACAGCATGACAAAACTTAAAAAAGAGCAATTGAAGAAACTTAAAAACAAAAAATTATGAGAAGAATAACAGGTTATTTTGTTCAGGGATTATTATTTATTGCTCCAATAGGGGTAACTGTCTATGTAGTTTATCTGGTTTTCAGATTCATTGATAATTTACTGAAAACATATATTGATCCGGTGTTGCCAATAAATATTCCGGGGGTAAATCTTTTGGTTGTGTTGATAGTTATCGCACTACTGGGTTTCCTGGGACAATCAATTATCGCATCGCCTGTAAAGTCTTTTATTGCGAAATTATTAAAGAAAGCTCCATTAATAAAAATTATTTATACTTCAATCAGAGATCTTTTATCGGCTTTTGTCGGGAAAGAAAAGAAATTCAATAAACCGGTTTTAGTAAGGGTAAATACAATTTCAAACCTTGAAAAACTGGGGTTCCTCACTCAGGAAGATCTTAGTAGTCTCGGTATTAAAGAAAATAAAGTTGCTGTTTACTTCCCACATTCCTACAATTTTTCGGGGGAAATGTTTATTGTTCCAGGTGAGCATGTAACACCAATTAAAGTACCATCTGCAGAAGTAATGAAAATTATTGTTTCAGGAGGAGTTGCAGGTTTTTAGCAATAAGTAAAGATAATACCGGGGAAATTTATATTTTTATGAAACTTCCATGTATTATTAATGCACAAACAAAAATGATTAAATAATGGTTGCGTAACAGTATTCGGATTTTTCCACATGGAAGTTCACGAGCGGGTTTGCGCCATGGGTTTTTGTGGGAGCGAGTAACAAATACCACAGAACTTGTAAAAAGGTAGAAAATATAAGTAACCTTGTCACTAACATAAAAGATTTAAACGTATGAAAATAAGCTTAAAAATGAGAAAAATCACTTCAATTATTTTGCTTGTTTTGTTGATACCGGTTGTTTCAGCGCAAAAGATAGAAAAAAAGAACTTTGATTTTAAAGAGGTTAAAACTCTTGAAACCATCAGCGTAAAAAGTCAGGATCGCACCGGTACATGCTGGTGCTTTGGAACAACATCATTTCTTGAGACTGAATTGATCAGGATGGGCAAAGGGGAGTTTGACCTGTCGGAAATGTTTTTTATCAGAAATGCTTATAAGACTAAAGCAATGAATTATGTAAGGTTCCATGGCAAAACGAATTTTACCAAGGGAGGCCAGGCGCATGACGTACTGAATGAGATAGCAGAACACGGTATAGTTCCGGAAAGTGTTTATTCAGGGAAGGTATATGGACAGGAAATACATAATCATAGCGAACTAAGAACTGTTATTAAAGGAATGCTGGATGGTGTGATAAAAAGCCGGAAACCTACACCTGTTTGGAGTGATGCATACTGTTCGGTTCTTGATGTTTATCTTGGTGAAACACCGGCTTCTTTTACTTACGAAGGAAAGACTTATACCCCTGGATCTTTTGCAGAAGCACTGGGGATAAACCCTGATGATTATATTGAGCTTACTTCGTACAGCCATCACCCATATTATGAAAGCTTTGTGCTTGAAATACCTGACAACTGGTCGTATGATGGATACTATAACCTGCCTGTTGACGATCTTATTGAGGTTATGAAAAAGGCAATTAAAGCGGGTTATTCTATTGCATGGGATGGCGATATGAGCGATAAGGGTTTTTCATACAAAAATGGTGTTGCAATAGTTCCTGAAACCGATTGGGATGATATGAGTGACGAAGTAAAAGATTCGGTTTTTGTTAAGCCGGGGAAAGAGAAGCAGATAACTCAGGAAATGCGGCAGGAAGCATTTGGTAATTATACTGTTACCGACGATCACCTGATGCATCTTACAGGGATGGCAAAAGACAAGAACGGCACTTATTATTTCCTGACAAAAAATTCCTGGGGACCGGATAGTAATGATTTTGGTGGATATCTGTACATGTCAGAATCTTTTGTCCGTTTACATACCATTGCGTTTATGGTTCATAAGGATGCGGTGCCGAAAGATATTAAAGAGAAGCTTGGGTTGTAAGTTTTTCTCTATTCTTCCACCATCAGATTACAACCCCTGATGTCGCTTGAATCAAACCGCCCGGAGACCTCAAATCCGCCGTCAGGGAGGAGCAGTCCGAGGTCACTGGTTTCAATAAATGAGCATGAATTGTAATTGGCAAGGTCAATTACATTGATCCCTCCCGATCGTCCTTTCTTAACATATGAAAAAGGATCATAGCCATCCCTTATCAGTATCTTCATCCAGGGTGGGGTATGAAAAATTCTATCTCCTTTGGAATATGCCTGCGATAACAACTCTGTCATTCCATATTCCGAATGGATCAATTTTGTGTTGAATGCTTTGCATAAAACTTTATGCAGTTCTTCCCTGATGATCTCTTCTCTTCTGCCTTTCATTCCCCCGGTTTCCATAACAATCTGCCCTGACAGATCCGGCTTATATTTTTCTGCCAGGTTAAGCAGGGCAAAACTGACACCGAACAACAGGATCTTCTGGTTTTGTTCACGTAAACGGACTATTTTTTCTGCCAGGTCGTCAAGTTTATCAAGATAAAAACCGCTTTCCGGGTTATTGCTTTTTTTTATCAGGTAATCCATCATGTAAATAAGTGACGAACCTTCTCTTTCAAGATATGACGGTAGCAAAGCAAGTATGCAGTATTGTTCGGGATTACCGTAGAAATATTGAAATGTCCGTGTAAAGCTTTCCTGGTACAAGCTTATATCAGTTACATAATGTTTGGAAGTTCCGGCACCGGTTGTCCCGCTGCTGGTAAAAATTTTTCCGGGGACATCTTTCCCTGTGATTATTTTACGCGTTTTGAAAAATTCGATGGGTAAAAAAGGTATCCGGTCAAGCTTGTAAATACTACCGGGGATAATTCCCAGATGGTTGAGATATTTTGAATAGGTCTCGTTATTTTTTGCCTGGTATCGAAACACTTCAAGTGCCAGGGTTTCAAAATCCATTGATGACCTGATATTGAATATTTTATCTTTAGATTTTTTCATCAACAAGTTAATATAAAGAATTTCTCGCAGAGGGCGCAAAGATTACGCAAAGATCGCAAAGTATACTTGATCAGTATTTTTTTCGTGATCTTTACGCCTTTCTTTAAAATATTCTTTTAAGCCAGCTTATCAGAATAATGATTTTATGCAAATTACAGATATTACCTATTTAAATTCCATTGATCCGTCCGGTTGAAATTCCCAGAGGAATGTTGTTTCTGCATAGTTTTTGGTGTCTTTAACAAACGCTTTCACCTCTTTTATCAGGATCTTGCCGAATTTATTATCTCTGGTGCAAAAGGTCCAGACCTGGTTTTCATTAAGCGGGTTGGCAAGGAAAACAAAATTTGAATCGATAATATTTTTATACTCACTGAAATATTGTAAAGCAAGTAAAGAATCACTGAATTCTGCAGTTAAGCTGAATGATTCATTCAGGTTTAGACTAGCAAGCCATGCTCCGGTAACCTGTCCACTGGTTCCTGGTATAGGCTCGATAAAAAAATCAGGGATTATTCCTTCGACTGCCAGGTTATATTTTATCACTTTTCCTTGTTCAAACGAGAAACCGTAAGTTGAATATGTTGATCCTTCCAGGAAACGATAGGATGTCAAAGTTGCTTCACCAGAAGTATCAGGACTCTCTTCTTTTTCGCATCCCGAAAAAGCAAAAAACACCAAAGCAGAAAACAAAAACACCTTTTTCATATTTGTATACTTTTTATCAGACAAAATAATTACGTTATTAATTACGTTATTAATAACGTAATTAATAACGTAATTAATCAATAAGGTAAAAATTAAAACTATCTAATATTATTGAACTTTAAACTATGATCTTCTGATTAATTCATAATTCATTATTCTCTTCTTCTTCCTTCTCTTCTTTTTTCATTTTACATTCCTCCAAAGTGTTACGAGTTTCGGGCTTGCCACGTGAAATGCGACGTTTACCCTGTGAAATTTGAGGCACGAAAATATTTCACCAGGGAAGGAGCATATTTCACTGTGGTTACGGGTTACGAGTTAAAGTCTTTGAACTTTGAACTCTTCTTTCTTCCCTTTCAACTTTACAAACTTTCAACTTCTTCTTTCTTTCCTTTCAACTTTACAAACTTTCAATTTTCAACTTCTTCCCTTATTGCCTCAACACCGGGCAATTCTTTTCCTTCAATATACTCCAGCATTGCGCCACCGCCGGTTGAAACATAGCTTACTTTATCCTTCAGGTTATATTTATTGATTGCAGCTACAGAGTCGCCTCCTCCAATCAGGCTATATGCTCCTTTTTCTGTCGTTTCGGCAATTACTTTGGCAATAGTTTCTGTGCCGTTCTGGAAATTTGACATTTCAAATACTCCCATAGGACCGTTCCACAGAATAGTTTTGGAGTGTTTAATTATTTCCGAAAATCCTTCGATTGTTTTTTGTCCGATATCCAGTCCCATCCATCCGTCAGGGACTTCGTCAACAGGAGTTTCTTCTGTTTTTGCATCATTTTCAAATTTATCAGCAATCACATTATCTACCGGAAGATAAAGCTTTACATTTTTCGCTTCAGCTTTTCTTATTAAATTATTTGCCATATCAAGTTTGTCTTCTTCAACAAGCGAAGCCCCGATTTTACCACCTCTTGCTTTAATAAAAGTGTAAGTCATTCCGCCGCCAATTATCAGGTTGTCAACCTTGTCAAGCAGGTTTTCAATAACCTGAATCTTATCAGATACTTTAGCACCTCCCATAATTGCAGTAAAGGGTTTTTCGGGCTGGTGCAGTATCTTATCCATACTTTTTAATTCGTTACCAATAAGATATCCAAACATTTTTTCTTCGGGAAAGAATTTTGCTATTATAGTGGTTGATGCATGTGCCCTGTGAGCGGTGCCAAAAGCATCATTTACATACACATCTGCAAGGTCTGCCAGTTTTTTGGCAAATGTTTCTTCACCGCTTTTTTCTTCCTTATGGAATCTCAGGTTTTCCAACAGAAGAACATTTCCGGGTTTAAGTTCATTTACTATTTTAGATGTTTCATCACCAATGCAATCTTTTGCAAATTTCACCTCTGTTTCAAGTAATTCAGACAAGCGGGGGATCACATTCTTAAGAGAAAATTTCTCTTCATATTCACCTTTCGGACGTCCAAGATGCGACATCAAAATTACAGATCCACCTGAAGAAAGTATTTTCTTAATTGTAGGTAACGCTGCCCTGATACGTGTATCATCAGCAACCTCAAGCTTTTCATTAATCGGCACATTAAAATCAACCCTGATGATTGCTTTTTTCCCTGTAAAATCGTAATTGTCAATCGTTTTCATAATAAAAGTTTAAAGTAAAAAGTAAAAAGTGAAAAGTAACACGTTACCGACACCCAGTAACACTCCGGTCTGCAAAATTAATTATAAATAGGGGAAAGTCAATATCTGCAGCCATAATTAGATGTATCGGAATTGCAAAATTAGTCATTGATATATACCGAATTATATTATTATAAAAATCATTTTCGTATTAAAGGCTAAGGCTAAGGCTAAGGCTAAGGGATTTGACTGCTCATTTTATTATTTTTTAGACATCCCTTTTCTTTTTTCTTTTGTTTATTTAAACAACAACTTACTCTTGATATTTTGAAAATCGTGTTTTGTTTTTTACGCTCTCAACTTCTAAAACCTCTAACCTCCCTTAGCCTTAGCCTTAGCCTTGGAGAAATGTCTAAATTATTAGAATAATTACAACAATTACAGCAATTTTTAATTACAATGCGAAGCTATGTTCCGCTGATTTCGTTACCTTTGTTTTCCTAATAAAATAATTTTTCAGCATGCTTTTTCAAGATGTAATTGGACAGGAAGAGACTAAAAAGAAGCTTATTAAAACGGTTGAAGAAAACAGGGTAAGCCATGCTCAGTTGTTTTCCGGACCTGAAGGGGC
>DAOVLD010000062.1 GCA_030631445.1 Bacteroidota bacterium | reverse complement strand
TATTAACTAATTATTTATGAAACTTGAAAATTAAGCTTATTTTTAATCAATTTGTGAAACTATGTTCTATATTTGCCCCAAATTTGTATCTGTATGATAATAGGAATAGATATTGGCGGAACAACAACGGATATTGTCGGACTTAAGGAATCGAAAATAATTAACCCACTGACAGTAAAAGCAGATGATCCTGTTACTTCAGCAGCCGGTGCTCTTGGAAAATTTCTTGAAGCTATAGGCGCTTCGTTGAATGAAGTAGCTACTATTGCTGCAACAGGTGTGGGTTCAAATGAAGTGAAGCCCAAATTATTTGGGATTCCGGTGGTAAAAGTCGATGAATTTACTGCAATTGGAACAGCGGGTTCCTTTTTATCTGGTGTTGACAAAGGTGTTGTTGTAAGCATGGGAACAGGAACTGCAATTGTTACTGTTAATGAAAAGGGAATTAAACACTGGGGCGGAAGTGGAGTTGGCGGTGGGACATTGCTTGGTTTAGCAAGAAAAATGCTTAATATCACCAACCTGAAAACATTAGTTGATATGGCATCCAGGGGAAATCTTAATCGTGTTGATCTGACAGTGGGAGATATCGCCGGAAGACCAATAAACAATCTTCCTGCATCCACCACTGCCTCAAACTTTGGAAAACTGGCTGACGAAGCTACCGACAAAGATGTTGCACTTGCAATTTTAAACCTTGTCGGACAAACTATAGGAGTATTAAGTATTGCTGCTGCTCATGCAAATAATTTAGAAACAATAATTCTCACCGGAAAATTAACAAGTATCAAACCTTTAAAAGGAATTCTTAACCGTGTGGCGGATCTTCACAAAACAAAATTTATTATACCTGAAAATGCAGATTTTGCTACAGTTATAGGAGCAGCGATTACACTTGCAAATGGAAATGTAAAATAAACTTTTGCCTTGACACTAATCCTGTTTTGCTTCATTATTGTTTATATCCAGAATTTCATGATCAGGTGTAAATTTCAGCATTCGGAAATGGTTATTTGCATAACCGCCGTGTGAATTCACCCTTTTAAATTCAAAATCAGCTTCAAGCAACTGTGGTTTATAATCTTTGTGACATCGGAGAAAATGATCACCATACCTTGATAATCCGCTTATAAAATAATAGGCAATGTCATATCCCTTCCAAGCATAACTGAATTGATCTGGTTCGGTATTGAAATTATGCTTGTATTTCCTGAGAAAATTCTTCACCCTGTAATTATCGTAGTTTATGAAAAAAGGTGTAAATATCTGTACGCTAAGGTCATAAAAATATTTCAATTCAATATTCCTGAATTTCATCCAGGTTGGATAACCAAGAACAGTGATCGAATAGTCTTTCGAAAAGGTATGCAAACTTGCCAGGATCTCACTTGCAAAAGTCTCCAGCCCTGATGGAACAATAATCAGGTTCTCAACCTGCTTTGAAAGAGAATGTTCAACACTATTTATTGTATCATTTGCAGTAAAATCCTCATTATAAACAATCTCTTTGAAAATTACCTCATCAAAGAATGTGCGATAGGCAAAATACCTGAACAGATTTCTCTTTAAAGCAAAAATATTATCCTCTTCACGCAAATCGCCTGAATGGATCAATATAATATTATATTCATGATAATTAGAAACATAGCTGGCAAGTTTTTCAAATTCTGCATCAATAGTTGGAACTATCTGAAAAAGGTATGGATTGATTTCTGTTAGATTACCTTTGGATGATAAAGGGGAAACAAGTGGAATTCGCAAATTCATTGCATAAGGCGCTACTATAGATAAATTATATTGATAGACTGGTCCGATTATCAGATCCATCCCCGATAGATCATTCATTTCAACAATTTCCCTGACAACTGAAGTATCAGCTTCTGTATCAAAACAAAAAAGTTCAACCGATATCCCTTCTTTTTGTAAAGAATCAAGAGCTAACTTTACTCCCAGCATAAAATCAAGAAAGTATGTACTACGCGGATATACCCATGTCTTATCTCTCTTAATAATCTCCATTATCTTTTCGCCATGGTCATCCACCTCAGATGAATCGATATAGGACCTTTCACTATTTTCATCCAGATAAAACGGCAGAAATAGTGCAACTTTCAATGTACGATTAGAAATATCCGGTAGCGATGCACAAAATATATCTGAAGTATCTTCCTCATAATCTGCATCTTTTACTATCAGGCATGTTGAATCCGGAGATTCCTTCGAAGAGGGAATCCTGAGATACTGCCCGGTTTTTAGTCCCCATCTCAATCCTACATTAGCTTTCTTCAATTCCCTAACTGAAATACCATATCTCTTTGAGATGGCATAAATTGTCTCTTTCTTTCTTACCTTGTGGAAAATATAATCCTGTTCAGAAAACTCAAATTTCTGTTCCCTCACCTGGTATTTTCTCTTGGGTATCTTTATTATAGTTCCAACAGCAATGTCATCTATTTTGATATCAGGATTATTATCCAGAATTACTTCAACAGTAGTATCAAATTTTTTTGCAATAAAAAAAACAGTTTGACCGGATTCAATTTCGTAGAAAATAAAATCTTCAGTCTCACCCGGCATTTTATGTTCAGGCTTTTCAGGATAAATCGGGATTTTCAATGCCTGACCAGGCCTTAAACCAAATGCAACAGTTGGATTTTCTCTTGATATCTCCTTTTGAGAAACCTTGTAAACTTTGCTTATGGAATAAAGAGTTTGTCCTTTTTTTACAACATGTATATAATAAGGTTTCCCTTCCAGAAGTATTTTATCTGTTGATCGCTCAACCTGTATAGCATTTTCTTGTGCAATACCGCTTCCTGCAAATAAAACAAGAAAAAGAGAGACTAATAAATATACCGAAGCGCCTCTAAACATATTGTTTATCAGGTATTTATAATCAAATTAATAGACCTTACAAATATAACAGAAAAATAGATAAAGTTGATATTTTGAGTATTAATTCGTATTTTTCTGTCATAAAGGATTTTTGAATTATTAATTCAACACTCCGGGTATGATATCATTCTTCAAGCGTTTCTTTTTACGAAGGAAAAAACCAACGGGAGACAACGGTAATTTCCGTATACACTTCAAAGAACTGGAAGATAGGAAACCCCTTGTTAAACATCCTGATACAGATGTCCATAAACTTATGATTCTGGCTACAAAAATAAAACGCCAGGATGGATACTCTAAAGCAATAACTTTTTTGAAGGACATCGCAGAAACATATTTGCGCGAAGGTAATACCGCCCTGGTTAGCTGCCTTAATAAGCTAATTCCATATATGCGAAGAGAACCTTCGATATTATATAAAGACACCAGGGATTATCTTGCAACAATAATAGATAAAGTACCCGCTAATGATCCCTATTTTCTGAATCTCCATATCACTATGGCTGACCATATCAATAGTTTTGATACCGAGGAAGCCATTCGGTATCTTTCAGGTGTCATAAATATGGATACTCTTTCACATCATCAATACAATATGCTGATCAAACTGGCTGATCTCAATATTGTGAACCAGAGTAATGAACAAGGCCGGAAACTTCTTGATATTGCAAGGAATTATATTGAACCATGTACCGACAGATTTGATCATATAAAAAGAGAAAGAAAATGGTCCCGGACTTCAGCTAGTCTCGCATATAATGAAAGTAGTGATCCCGATAATACTGATTATCTTTATTATCTATTTATTGAATTCTTACTCGATATGGCCAGGGTTGTAGATCCAATGCATATTGAAGACTTCCATAAGAGAAAAGATCTTTATTTTAAAAAGGAACGAGGCTTTGCTGATTCTGAAAGGTTCCATTCTTCAATAAGGCAATTGAATATTGAAGATAAAAAAGAATCAATACTTAAACAACTATACGGATTTGCTTTTGAAGAGCTTCCATTAATTCTGGGTATAACAAAAACCGAATTATACTTCAGGTCCGGAGATAAAGAGAGTCTCATTGAAATAAGGGCAAAAAAAGTTTTTTACCGCAGACCTTTCAAGGAGCTTTCAAATATTCGTGATTGGGTTCATAAATTTGTCAGGTCACTGATTCCGGCAACAACCTAAAAATACAGACATTATTAATTTGAGTCCGTCTATAAAGTCCGAAAGTCTTAATAGTCAAAATCACAAAAAACAAGCACCAAAATTCAAATAAATTACAATATTCAAAATTTCAATGATCAAAACAATTTTGGTCACTCACCTATCCAAAGTGCCTTTGGTACAGTGGACAGGTTTGATAATTGATATTTGATTTTTTTTTGTTTTTTGATTTTTGTTATTTGGGATTTATTTGATATTTGTCATTTGCTATTTGGTGCTTTAATCTAAAAATTGTTTGACTTTATGTACAGATACTAAGTTATGTATTATTTTGTCTCGGAGAATTTTCTGTTTTTTTCCGGTATCTTATTGTTCCTGTTACGTTCAATACCTTTATTAGAAACATAATCAACCCAGGCAACAAAACTATTTATATCGTTTGCTACTAACCGGGGAATCCTTATCCAATCTACATCTTCGTCAGCTAAGGTAAAGTTATTGTGTTCCGATTCCCATACATCAACATAATAGACAACAGGTTGTAATCTTGAGAAAATCACTTTACCATTTTGATTAGTGTTTCCTTCAGCAACCATATTTGTTTCATCAAGCCAGTCTTCATAGGTTGGATATAGCCTAACATTAGCACCTTGCACTAAATATTCATCATAATACTCCTTAACAATTACCTCAAGCGTTGTTGGGAAAAGTACAGTAATATCCTGATAAGCTCTATCAACATAATCATTTTTTGACCAGGCACTTAGAGTAATACTAAAAGTGCCTGAAGCATCATAATAATGAATTGGGTTAGGCTCATCAGTAAAAGAACCATCACCAAAATCCCATTCAAAATAAACAGCATCAAATGAATTATTTGTAAAATAAACCGCTTCACCCACCTCAACCACAATATCCGAGGTAATAAATCCTGCTTCCGGTCTTTCAACACATGCCGAAAGTATTAGTGGTATAACTGAAATTAAAATTGCTAAACGTTTCATAATTCCTGATTTAAAGTGTTCTGCTTATGAAAATTCAAATTTGATGCCAATCTGCAAGTAATATGACCTTTTTATCTAATTTTTTTGGCAATATGTCATAACGCACTAGCAGTCTTTTGCTTATGAAATCAGGAATCGAAAGTAATTTAGTGGAATTACTGGATGTCCCGAATTTCTAACCAAATCAAAGATTTGGAGAAATTCGAGGACCCTCGAAAAAATATGAAATCGAAGATTTCTGTTTTTTCGGGACAGGATACAGGATGCAGATTTGTTTAAAGTTGTCATTTTAGTCATTTTACTCATTTTATATTACCTTTGCAAACTGTTTCAGCCAAGTAAAAAACAGAGTATATGATAAGAATTGAATTTCCTGATAAGTCAAAAAAAGAATTCCCCGAAGGTATTACAGGCATTGAGATTGCAAAAAGTATAAGTCCCGGACTTGCAAGGGAAGTACTTTCAATTACTGTAAATGAAGATATCTTTGATTTAACCAGACCTATCCACAATAATGCAGCAATAAAACTTCATAAGTGGGATGCTCCTGAAGGAAAGCATACTTTCTGGCATTCATCTGCACATTTAATGGCTGAAGCACTTGAAGCTCTGTACCCCGGAATAAAATTTGGTATTGGACCGGCAATTGAAAACGGATTTTATTATGATGTCGATCTTCCGGGAGATACCGTTATTACTGAAAAAGACCTGCCAATGATAGAGCAGAAAATGACTGAACTGGCAAGGCAAAAAAATGAATTCAGGAGAAAGGAAACCGGCAAGAAAGAAGCATTGGAAAAATATACAAAAAAAGGAGATGAATATAAACAAGAGCTGATTAGTGAACTGAATGATGAAGAAATCATCTTATATACTCATGGAAACTTCACTGATCTTTGTAAAGGGCCACACTTACCTTCTACGGAATCAATCAAAGCTATTAAATTGCTGAGCATAGCAGGAGCATACTGGAGGGGTGACGAGAACAGAAAACAGCTCACCAGAATTTACGGAGTATCATTTCCGAAACAGAAATTGCTTGATGAACATCTTAAAATACTTGAAGAAGCAAAAAAGAGGGATCACCGGAAAATTGGCAAAGAACTCGAACTATTCACATTTAGTCAAAAGGTTGGCCAGGGACTTCCATTATGGTTACCTAAAGGTGCAAAATTGAGAGAAAGATTAGAGGATTTTCTGAAAGATTTACATCGTAAGTACGGATATGAGCCGGTTATCACTCCTCACATCGGACAGAAAGAACTCTATGTCACATCAGGGCATTATGATAAATATGGAAAAGATTCATTTAAACCCATTCATACTCCGAACGAGAAAGAAGAATTCCTTCTAAGACCTATGAACTGTCCGCATCATTGCGAAATTTACAGGTTTAAGCCACATACATATAAAGAGTTGCCAATCCGGTATGCTGAGTTTGGAACCGTTTACCGCTACGAGCAGAGTGGTGAATTGCATGGTTTAACAAGAGTGCGTGGATTTACCCAGGATGATGCACATATTTTTTGCCGGCCCGACCAGTTAAAGGAAGAGTTTATTAAAGTAATTGATATCGTCTTTAGTATTTTCAATGCTTTGGATTTTCACGACTTTACAACTCAGGTATCATTACGTGATCCGGAAGATAAAGTAAAGTATATTGGAAGTGATGAAAACTGGGAAAAATCTGAACAGGCAATTTTAGAAGCATGTGAGGAAAAAGGGCTTAAAATCAAAATAGTTAAAGGTGAAGCGGCATTTTACGGCCCTAAACTTGATTTTATGGTTAATGATATTATCGGAAGGGAATGGCAACTTGGCACAATTCAGATTGATTATAACCTGCCCGAAAGATTTGAACTTGAATATATTGGTGCTGATGATGTAAGACACAGGCCTGTAATGATCCACCGGGCACCATTTGGGTCAATGGAGCGGTTTGTTGCCATGCTTATTGAACATACTGAAGGAAAATTTCCTCTTTGGTTAACACCTGATCAGGTCGTCATACTGCCAATCAGTGAAAAATTTAATGATTACGCTAAAAAAGTTTTTAATTTCCTAAATAATTACGATATTCGCACCCTGATTGACGATCGTAACGAAAAGATTGGCAGGAAAATAAGGGATAACGAACTTAAACGTGTCCCTTATCTACTTATAGTGGGTGAGAAGGAAATGAATGAGAAATCAGTTGCAGTAAGAAAACAAGGCGAAGGAAACCAGGGAAATATGAAATTGGAAGAGTTTGCAGAGTTTATTGTTAAGAAAGCAAAAATTAGATAATTTTAATTAAAAAAAAGGGGGAGTTATAGCCAGATCTAATTTTAAAAGAGGACCTAGAAAAAGGGCTCAGTTTCAACACCGTATAAATGAGAATATTAGAGCCAGAGAAGTTATGCTTGTTGGTGATAATATTGAAAAAGGACAAAGTATTTGTTCTGTTGAAGAAGCCTTGAGAATGGCTGATGAAATGAATCTTGATCTTGTTGAGATTGCAGCGCAGAATGATCCGCCAGTATGCAAAATTCTTGACTATCAAAAGTTTCTTTATCAATTGAAAAAGAAACAAAAGGCCATAAAAGCTAAAACAGTAAAAGTGGTTATTAAGGAATTGCGATTTGGTCCAAATACAGATGATCATGATTACAATTTCAAACTCAAACATGCTGAAAAATTCCTCAATGATGGTGCTAAAGTCAAAGCTTTTGTTTTCTTCAAGGGACGTTCTATACTTTTTAAAGAAAAAGGTGAGATCCTTCTTCTCAAGCTGGCACAAGATCTTGAGGAACTTGGAATTGTTGAACAAATGCCAAAGCTTGAAGGAAAGAGAATGACAATGTTTATTTCACCAAGAACTCAGGGAAAAAAGAAGTAATATTAATCAATAACCTAAAAAGCATATAAAAATGCCTAAGATGAAGACAAATCCGGGTGCAAAAAAAAGATTTTCATTAACCGGATCGGGAAAAATAAAGAGGAAACATGCCTATAAAAGTCATATACTAACCAAGAAACACAAAAAAAGAAAAAGGAATCTCGGTTATTTTGGCGAAGTTCATAGCTCGGACGAAAAGAATATCAAGTTATTGTTAGGAATGAAATAGGATTGAATCT
>DAOVLD010000027.1 GCA_030631445.1 Bacteroidota bacterium | reverse complement strand
TAAAGTTTGATTACTAAAACCGATCGCGTCTCCCTTTTGCAAATTTATGTAAATCCCATATTATGTTTGAAAAATGTTGATAACAATATGGTAGTTAATGTGTTTTTTAACATGTTATGTTTGTAATTTTGACAGATTTTGCCTTTTTCAAAAAACATCTTAGTTATGCAGTTAACAGGAGAACCAAAAACCGTGCTAAACCAGGAAGCCAGAAGGTTTGTTGATCTTTACGCTCAACTTGGTGAAAGAGCAGAGAACTTTCTTCCCGACCGGGTCTTTGAAAGCCTTACGAATTTTGTGAGGTTATGTTATGAAGAGCCTGATGATCCTGCAAGGCAGCAGGCTGAAATCGGGAAATACCTGCTGGAACTAAAGGAGGCTATTCCCGGTTACATAGATGTTTCCCTGATGCTGATGCCCCATGAAGACTCAAAAGCATTTGAGTACAGTGCAAGAAGGCAGGTTTTCTATAAGATGCTCAATGAACTCATTGATACTGAACAAGTTGGCGATAAAACAAAAATCCAGTTCAGAAACATTCTTAAAACTCATGATTATTCACTTGGTACACCTCCCATTACAAAGGTAACTATCGACTTTCTTTACAGGATATTGCTGGGTGATAAGGTCAGGGAACTCCGGAAATTTCGTGATCTGATTGGAGTAAGTGGTGATATTGAGGAAGCACAGTGGAATTATATGCTTGATGTAATGGACCAGATGATCAACCAGTCGACCCATTATACCATAAGTGCAGAAAAGGACAATTTTCTGTCCCGTACCGAATCGACGGTAAATTTCAAAGGACTCAACGGTTTTATACGTACTATTGTTTCGGGCACTGCCGAAACAGCCATTGATCTGCTTACAAAAGAAGTATTCAGCAAAAACAGCGTCAGGGTTCTCGAATTTTCGACAGCAGAAAAGCTTTATAATGAGATTTATGAAGACGGCACCAGTATTTTCGCTATCAAGATGAGGAATATGAGAAAGAACCCGTTCAATGCCTTCCGGTGGTTTCCTTTTCTGACAAGAATGGTATTTATTGATGATTCACCTGAGTCCCGGTCAACTAATACATCCCTGATCTTTTGCCTGCATAATGGTATTATAAATACACTTAATAAGGTTCATACCAAGAAACTGGGTGCCCTTGCCAACAGCCAGTTGAATCTCCGCCTTATCCATGATAAGGTTAACTCCCGGAATTTGAAATATTTCAGACAAAAGATTGAAGAAAAAATAGTTGAATATGACAAGGAACTCAGGCAACTGAAAGAGGAACAGTTAGCCAATCCTGATGATCCCGACCAGGATATTATTCTTTACAAATTTGATGAATTTGCCCGCCAGGTAATTAAGGATAAGTACATCCTTTCAAAATTCGGAGCATATATCAACCTGATAGAAAACACAAGGGACACTGAAAATCATAAAATCATCAACCGGGAGATGATAAGTGAATTTGAAGAGAGAACCCTTGCATATTTTTATTCTGAGAACAAAAGTCTGCATATAGCAACAGTTGTTGAGGGTGGCGGACGTAATCAGATAAGAACATACGGAGAATACCTGCTCGAACGCCCTCTTAAACCTGTAAAGGATTCAATAATAAAAAGGTGCAGAACTATCCTGGATATCGTTCCTGATAATTACCAGAGAACAATCCATAACCATTTCCATAAAAACTTTGGAATAAACCTTTTTCTTGAAAAGTATAAAGAATACCTCACAAAGGTCGAAAACAGTGCAGATAACCAGGGGCGATTCAGAAACCTGCTGATTGATCTTGGAATTGAGGAGAAGTACAATAAAAAAGATCCATCCGGTAAACAGATCATTAACGAATTCATAAGCAACCTGGGAAACCTGAAAAAAACATCTATTTCAGATGATGTGCAAATGATTATACGAGACCTGTTGTTTTATAAGAACCGCAGACCAAATCCGTTCATTTATTTCAACCAGGAAGCTGCCTGGGAGTATAAAGATCTGTTTCCGCCAGATCGTTTTGACCTGAATCCTTTTGATATTGAAATTGAACTCACCGAAGAGGGTCGGGTTGACTGGGAGCGATTGCTCATAAAGCTTGAACGGATAAAAAGTACTTTTCAGTTATTCGACGAAACGGGTAATTTATGGGACCGGTTTTGTGAGAATTCAACCCTTATTATCAACGATCCGTCCAACCCATCAGGATTCACCGATTTTAATAACATTCACCTGATAAAATTCTTTAAGTTTCTTAATAACAGTAAACTTACTTTATTTTTGGACGAAGCATATAATGATGCTGTAAAAATTGAGGATCCTGAAGAACCGAAATGGCGGACTATTTCAAGGTATATCATGAATAATATCGGTTCATTTGCCAGGATAAGTATTGTATCGTCTCTCTCTACAACAAAAAATCTTGGTGCAACCGGAGATCGTCTCGGCTCACTGATAGCTACACCCGTGAGAAAAGATGTGATCGATTATGCCAGGGAACAATTCGGAGTTGAAAAAGGGAACACAAACTCCCTGTTTATTCTGATAAATATTCTGGAAACCGCCCAACTGGCAAAAAAGATAAAAGACAGGATGGACGAAAGTCTTCCAAAAGACGCTTCACGGTATAAGATAAAAGATAAGCTGAAAAAGTATATCATGACGGAGATCCGTGATAATATCAATGTCCGTGAAAACGGGCACAAAGACCGTACACGAAATCCGTCATTATTCGAAGGAAGTCCGCTTCACCTGTTCCTTCTCGAAGAGCTTATCTCCCTCGATAAACTCGACGTGCTGGAACTACCCGATGATTTCAAATACAAAGGTGTTCCGTTTTTCAGCTATTACAAAGAACACCTCGTACAGGAGTTGAATGAATTCAGAGTGAATAAGATCTTCCGGAAGGAAGCTAATAAAAGACTTGATCTGGCCAGAGAAAAGGCGTTATCAGTTTTATCTGAAAACGAAGAAAACCAAATTGGCATACTCGACTCAGACGGATCATACCTGTTCAATCTTCATCTGAAAGACTTTTTCTCATACCAGGATCTTGAAAAATTCACAAAGAAACTGGCTGACCAGCGTGGTATTGCTCTTATCCCCTACCAGACAGGATTCTTACGATTCTCTCTGGGTGATTACCTGGAAGGTACAGCAGACAGTTATGATATTTATATCAAAGAATTTGAAAATGCACTGAGGATCTTTCTAAAGTACTGGTCAATTTTTCATGAAGCAAAGAATAATCCTTCTAATAAAACAAAGCGGACTGAAGATATTCTGGATGAAATATTCAGTGTTCGTAATGATAGCGAACTGATCAGGAATATCCTTGAAGATTTCTACATCATCTGTGATCTTGATAAAAAGATCAACAATTCGTTAAAGATCAGTGATATAAAAACCCTTTATCATGCTTTCCCAAAAGAATGCGGGGTTTCAATAAATTCAATTGGCGATTCGAAGAATGCAGTTCTGGAGTTTTATGAAAACGTAGGAAAATGCAGAAATCTGACGGAATTCATCTTATCCAAAGCATTTACAAAAATATATGAGAACCTTCTTCCTCAGGTTTATCGAAATATTCCACACCTTAAAAAGCTTGATATCAATACGGTAATTGCCAAATATGGAAAAACAACCCTGTTAAAGTATATTAAAAGCAAGCTGGAATTCCAGCCAGACCGGTATATACTTGATAATCCCGATGAACTGACTATTATGCAGGAGATACTGTTAGAACTGGAAAAAATTCTGTTCTCTGATGCAAAAACCAAAATACTATCAATTAAAGCAAATGAGAATGATATTTCCGGTGACCTGGCTAAACTGGAAGGTTATAACAGAATACTGAGAAAATACATCCAGGAATTGTTGCTGCATTTTAACCTCCCTTTTGAACAGCAAGCTATTGAACCCACATTTGAACAACTTGCCAATTCAACAGCTTTAAAATTTAACGAGATTGTTGGATTATCTGTGAATGACCTAAACACGGATATTTTTATGAACCTGTATATTGAAAAAATCGATAATAGATTGCACGACCTTAACCAGGATGAGATGATAAGAAAATATCCCGGTGTTATCCAACAAACGATCAGTAAACAGATACACCATTCGCATCATACAATGGTTAATAAGATATTATTTCTTTACCTGCTGCAGAAGGATAGTTGCTTTGAAACCAGGGTGATTGAGAAAATAAGCCGGTTCACAGGCCATTTTGACAATACAGAACCGGAAGATATAAAACTAATTAAGGAAGATCTGGTATCTCGACTTATTCCGGCTGAGATAACGACATTGATGGATGAAATATTCATACAAAGAAATGTGAAGATCATGCCTGAGCAATTGCATGATGAAGTCAGGGAGATGGTTCTATTTTTTATCAGTCTGGCAAACATGACTAAAAACAACGAGTATTATAAAAAATATAATCATATACTAATCAGACTGGTTGAAACTGAATTCATGCAACAGAATTCCAGTGTTAATGAAATGGTACAACATGGGATTGTCCTTCACAGAGATTTTTCCATAAAAAGCAACACACTTGAGAAGTGGGACAAAGGATCGTTATCATGGATAGCACAATTAATGTCGCGTTGTGGAGTAATTGCCTGGGAACAGCCGGTGCAAACACATACACGCATCGCAACTGATGCCAAGAAAAGGGAATATCCCTACTATAAGGTTGACAGGATTGAAGATCCATCCGTGAATAAAAAAATTGCTGATAATCCCAACCGTAATGAATTTATTAAAAAAATGCAGGTCCGTCCTTTATCATCATTTTTTACCAAAAGACTTGCTCTTTTTGCACAAAATCTTGATGAAGAAGATTACAGGTGTAAAATCGTAAATACCGGTTTGGTGAAGGAACTCCATATAATTCAAAAATCTTTTCTGAAATATCTGACAGATAATTACCGCCTGATAGGGCCCGGATTTTTTAAGCTTAATGAGGTTCAGGAGTTTGTTCCTGACATAATCCTCCTTCTCGGAGCTCCTGAAAAGGTTATATCATTCCCTCAAATTGGTTATTTCGATCTGAAGGGTCCAAATGGGAACATAAAAACCATCGTTACACCTTTAAAGAAATCTGCTGATTATTTTGGCAACATCAAGAAACCAAGGTTAACCATGGTGAATGAAAAAGTGAAGGAACTAGGCGGCATACCTGTTCATGGTTCTTTGTTTGCCGTAGAAGAGGATGACGGTAGTATATTTGTGATCCAGGTGAGCGGTGACAGCGGCGTTGGTAAATCTGAAATGCTTGCTGCTATGATGTTGAAATGGATGAAAAAAGATCTGCCGGGCATCCGCTCAATCAAGATGATTGCCGGGGATATGTTTCATCTGTTCCCTGATGAAGAGGGCAATCTGTATGGGATAGGGACAGAAACGGGTGATTTCTCGCGCGTAACGGATTTTGATCCTGATTTTATTAAATATTATAATTCGCTTTTCGAAAGCAGTGCAGACAGTAATGTGAATGATCTGAACTCACGAAGCACTATCAGTGGTTTATGTGATATCAATATGCCTATTAAAATTGATATCATGCTCACAGCCTACAATTTTGCCAAAGAAGAAGCAGGTTTGAAACGATATGCCAACCCTGAAAACTTTTTTCTCTATCGTGATTCACATGGAGAAAGGAAAGAAAAAGCAACGAGCTCAGACAATCCGCATATTCAGCGCACTTTGCTCAGGTATACCGGTGACAGGAACATTGTTGAAATAATTGACCAGCATGGTAACTATCTGGATGATGTTCTTTCATGGGAAAAAGATGAATATACCGGGGTATTCTACCTATCCTCATCATACAAAATGATGGACAAGATCGACATTGAAGATATTGTTAACAAGATATTTATAAAAAAATATTTTAACCGGAATGACAAGGAATTCCTGATCAATAAAGTCAGGTTTGATATAATTGAGAACAGGTTCATTATAGATGCAAAATGCACAGATGGTGATAGTAAGATTTCGTTCCCTATCGACAGGGATTTCTTTGGCACACTGTTTAAGACACTTGCCAGTACTCCGGCCGGAAATCCGTTCATTGCTGAGCCGGGAGAAAGTGAATCCAAGAAACACCTGATAGAAATACTGAAAGGAAAGCCGGACGGAAAAGGAAAAGGGAAAAATATCCAGCTTGGCATTCTGTCTACTGACCTTGGCAAAAAAGGGAAAGAAATAACCGGTCCTCAAAAGGCTGCAGCAGATGTAAGAACCCTGATACGCGAAGTGAGAATTATGCACCCTGACCTTGACAGAAAGAAAAATCATGTTAAAAGTTTAATTGTTGAATGCTATAAGCATCTGTTCAGGCACCATAAACATAATATGGAAATTTGGCGGTATAATTTCTACCTGTACCAGCTTGACGAAATGCGAAAAGCCCGGCTGGTTAGAGTGGATGATATGAAAACTAAAATAGACCTGTCAGGATTAGCAGGTTTCTATCCTTTACCAAAGAACCATAAATTCAGTCCGTTACTGATAACCCCAAATATCAATATTGAGTTAAACGGGTTTAGCGAAACTTATGAACAACTGATGTGGTTACCTAATAATCAGGAATTTGCAAATCAGTTCTATCTCGATTGCGAAAAAGTTTATGTTGCAAAAGGATATAGCAAAGACACCATTATTAACAACATGGTTATTCAGCTTCTCTTAATGAACGGTTATATTGCTGTTGAAGATCTGACCCGTGGTAGAATAACAGAAAAGGCTAACAGGGAAACAATTGCTGCAGCTAAGTTTACAGCCGTTAGAAAGCTAAAGGAAATTGAATCAAAAAAGACCGGTAAAAAGTAATGAAATAATCCGGTTCAGCTTTTCCTACCTTGCTGCAATGGCTTCAATCTCAATTTTAACATTCAGGGGTAGCCTGGCAACCTCATATGCAGCCCTTGCAGGAGGATTATCAGGGAAGAATTTCTCATAAGCTTTGTTCATTTCTGCAAAATCATTCATATCCTGAAGCATACAGGTTGTTTTCACTATCTCTTTCATTGAATATCCTGCAGCATTCACTACAAAACGGATATTCTTTAATACCTGTTCAGTCTGTTCAGTTATAGTATCACCGCTAAGCTTACCTGTTTCAGGATCGATTGGTACCTGACCTGAAATATACAATGTACCACTTACTTCAACTGCCTGGCTATAAGGGCCAATTGTACCCGGAGCTTTTTTAGTACTAACTACTTTTCTCATATAAGATAATTAAAGAATTATTATAATAATAGTTAAAAGTTATAAAGTTATAAAGTTAAAAGTAAGCGTTGAACTTTACAAACTTTTAACTTTACAAACTTTTCAACATTCCATTTATTCCCTCTATTCCCTCTATTTACTAACAATCTATATATCACGATCGTACCAGCTTTTACGTTTTTCATATTTTAAATCGCTCAATATGGCTGATTTTGCACTTATAGTAAATGAATAACTTTGCCGACTCCCTAATGGTATCCATGAAAATCTCATCTGCCAGCAGTGAAGATCTCGGGAAATATTCACTGATGTATAGGTAAGCTCTTTATTCTTAAAATCCCAACCTGAATTGAAACCTATTTTCCATTTTGAAGTGAGGCTGAGATTTCCATTAAAATTAAGAGTTTGAGTGATATTTGGTTCCATTATGCCCAATTTTGACCAGTTAAAATTATATCTGAATGAAAATGTCCAAGGTACATTAAAATCAGTATACTCCAACTCCTCAATAATCTCCTCATCCTGTCCCCTTGCATCAGAACCAAATCCTATTCCTCCACCCTCCGGTCTGATATCCGCAGGTGTACTTCTTGAAGGATCTACACTTCCTCCACCACCTCCGGCTTTCGAACTGAAAGAAGCGTTTACAGACATATTCAACCTTGTTACGCGAAATAGATTACCGGTTTGTTTAATCTCAAAAGTATTTATCCTTGTACCATTTTCGTTAATCGCATATGGATCAAAAGTACCACCAAAGCTCAGGCTGACTTTTTTAAAAAGTTTGGTTGATCCCCGGAAAATAACAGGAGCAAGATTAAGTGAATCTGCAAACATATTGTAATTGGTAGAGAAATTGAACCTGTCAATTATTTTAACTTTGCGTGCATCTTTTGTTGTATCTTCCAGGTTCCTGAGTTTCATTTCAATATTGTTATTGAGAGAAAAAGAAATTGATCCGCTTCTACCGGGTAGTGAAGGGGTGCTGTATATTTCAGATTCGTACATTGAATATTTACGGGTACTGCCCATTGTATCTGTCTGGTATTCACGATAATAGTTTGGAGTAATTTCACTCATATCCGGTACCAGTGACATAGATATTGCAGGACTCATCACATGACGAACAGCAATAATTTTTGAATCAGGATTCCGAGGTGTGAACGTACCATATATCTTAGGAGTAAATCCAAAAGAAATTGAAGGCACCATTGTATGAGCATAACTGATTCCTTTAATAGTGTCGGTAACTACTTGATTATCCTCCCAACTTCTTTCGATACTGCGGGAATAAAAAACTCCGGAATATCTGACCTGCGGTGATATAGAAAAGTTATTAAACGGGCGAAAAACCGTACTCAGAGGGATTGAATGCTGAAAACCATTTTTCATCTCATCAAACATATCTGAAGTCAGAAATTTTTCATCAGTAGTATTTATCCTGTTATCCATCTTAGCCTGGTAGCTTAATTCAATATTTTGATACCATTTAGTTTCTCCAACCTGGTTCTTTGGTTTAAATGGATAAATACGACTCATATTAAAATTTGCACGTGGCAGGTTCAGACTTACAGTTTTGTTTCTGCTGTTCTGGCTATGGTTCATACTGGCTGAAAAATTAAAAGGCGTTCCTTCCCATCTCCTGGAATAAGATATACTGGATGTTTTAGTATTTGTCAGATAACTATTCGAGGTACGAGCATGGTTCTGATCATAGCTACTGGAAGACATGTTGACATTTCCGGAAAAGCTGGCGCCCGGATTGTTCTTGGGATCCTGAGAATGTGACCAGGTAATGGAATAGTCACTTGATGAACGATAATTTGGAAGCCCTTGCTCTCCTGATACATTTTTATAATACCTGGCATTTAAGTTACCCGTAAACTTATACCGTTTTTTATATCTTGAGCTTAATCGCAATCCATATGTCCCATTAGTATAAATATCTCCACGTATCGCCAGGTCGGCATAATCGCTTAATGCAAAATAAT
This sequence comes from Bacteroidota bacterium, assembly GCA_030631445.1. GTDB lineage: Bacteria > Bacteroidota > Bacteroidia > Bacteroidales > VadinHA17 > JADFUQ01. Next base: position 3,171 of record DAOVLD010000027.1, on the reverse strand, counting down.
AACCTCCGTTTCTGAAGAAAAACCCACGATTTTTTTCTTCTCCATAATCAGGAATAAGAACTCCTGATGCACGCCCTTTTTGGTTAGGAAAGAATCCAAACGGAAGAATCAACGGTAATGGTAGATCTTCAATAACAAGGTAAGCCGGACCGGAAACAATTTTATCATCAGGAATAACTTTGGCTTTCGTAAGAGCAATGTAAAAATGAGGATGTTCAGCATTACAGGTGGTATATTTCCCCGATTTTACATGTATTTCACCATTAGCATGTTTCTTTGTTCGTATACTGTGCAGGTATCCCCCTTGTTCTTCAGTAATAATTCCTTTAATAATACCTTTTTGTGTCTTGAAATTATATTCAAGTGTATCTGCATCAAATTCTTCAGCTCCATCTTTGAAATGAGGTTTTCCCGCTATGGTTCCTGTACTGTCAGGCCAACCGGTTGCCATAACCACATTGTTTTTTGTATCCAGCACAATATAATCAGCTTCCAAAACAATATCTTCATAATTCACAACTGCCTGACCATATAAATAAACTTTCCCGTCTTTTACTTCAAAGCGTAAAGAGTCTTCTGAATTATAGTCAATTGGAGCTTCTATAATATTACCAGAACCTGATTGTGAAGCAGTGCGGGTGGTATCAACCGAAATCGTATCCTGTTGTATTATAGTATTACCGGGTGTTACAGGATTATTCTGACCAAAAGACAGACATCCTGAAAAAATCCAGGTAGCAGTAATGAATACAGGTATTAAGTATTTTTTTAACAATTTATTAATACTATTTTTGTGTGATCGGGGTTATCTATTAAAGCAGTTATTAATTGATACCAACAGGTCGGGGACAAAGCTAAATAAAAAATCAAATTTCCGTGAATGAGGTACCGCATAAATAATGCCATTTTTCTAAAGCAACGTGTAGTTGTTTTACTTATTTCATATATCATTGCATTTCTATTTTGTCAGAATAGTGCTTTTGGACAGAATATTGACACTAATAATTTGTGGACTATTGTTATTGATCCCGGACATGGAGGAAAAGATCCAGGTACCATGGGTAGAAAATGCAGGGAAGCCGATATTGTACTGGGCATTGGATTAAAACTCGGTAAATACATAGAACAGAATTTTAGCGATGTGAAGGTAATTTATACAAGAAAAACCAACAGGTTTATCGAACTTCATAAAAGAGCTGATATTGCCAATAAAAACAAAGCGGATCTATTTATCTCGATCCATGCTGACTGGTATAAAAATTCGCGTATTACAGGTCCATCTACATATGCAATGGGAATTCATAAAAACGAAGAGAACCTTGCTTTAGCACAGAAGGAAAATGCGGTTATTACACTTGAGGAAGATTATACAACCAAATACGAAGGTTATGATCCTGATTCTCCGGAATCTTATATTATTTTTTCATTAATGCAAAACACTTATCTCGATCAGAGTCTTGAGTTTGCATCTTTTGTTCAGGATCAGTTTAGAGAACGGGCAAAAAGACATGACAGGGGTGTTCGTCAGGCAGGATTTCTTGTTCTTGCTCAAACAACTATGCCCAGTGTTCTTATTGAAACCGGATTTGTTTCAAATCCCACTGAGGAAAAGTACTTGATTTCACAACAAGGACAAGAACATATTGCCTCTGCCATTTACAGGGCATTCAAAGAATATAAAAAGAACATTGAGGATAAAAGCAATTTCATAATTGCTCAGGAACAAAACACAATACGTTTTATGGTTCAGATATCCTCGTCACATAAACAAATTTCACTCGATTCAGATTTCTTTAAAGAACACAAGAACATTTATGAATTTAAAATAAATAAGACTTACAAGTATGCACTTCTTGATTCGGGAACATATGATGAAACCATAGCTTTCAGTAAAACTTTACAAAAAGACTTTCCAGGTGCTTTCCTTATTGCAGTAAGAAATGATACAATTATTCCTGTTCAGGAAGCACTTGAAAGTATGGAGAGATAGTACGATAGAACGATAGAACGATAGAACGATAGGACGATAGGACGATAGGACGATATAGGACGATAGAACGATAGGACGATAGGACGATAGGACGATAGAACGATGGAACGATGGAACGATGGAACGAGAGTGTGTGAGTGGGTGTGGGAAGTGAAGAGGAGAAGATGAGAAGAGGAGAAATGTTTGAGAAGATGTTTTGTAGAGACAAGGCATGCCTTGTCTGTGAGGTTAATTAACCAGCACCCAGCACCCAAAAAGAAGAAATATTTCCGGATGACTATATATTATCCTGAAGCACAATAAATATTAATAAATATCTGATTAAAAATGAAAATATCACACGAAGTAAAGATCGGATTTGCAGTTTTTGTTATACTGGCTATGTTTATCTGGGGCTATAATTTTATGAAAGGACATGATATCCTGAGTTCATCTGTTCATTATTATATTTTCTTTGATGAAATAAACGGGCTGGAAGAATCATCTCCTGTAACATTAAATGGCTATAAAATAGGAACAGTTAGTCGCATTGGATTCGTCCCGGAAAAAACATGTGAACTGGAAGTTAGATTATCCATTGAAGAGCAGGTAAATTTACCATTGAATACCATAGCTGAAATTTACAACTCAGATCTGCTGGGCACAAAAGCTATCAGGTTAGTAACAGGTGATGGAGAAAGTTTTGTTAACAATGGAGACACTCTTAAAGGACAGATTGAAATCGCTTTGCAGGATCAAATAGGAGAACAACTTTATCCACTTAAAGAGAAAGCTGAAAACCTAATGGTTTCAATTGATTCGGTGCTTTCAATTCTTCATTACACCTTCAATAGTAACTTTAGCAATGATCTGGGTGAAAGTGTCAGACATATAAAAAACACACTTGGTGCTTTAGATACTATGGTTGCAAAAAAAGACGGGTCATTTGCAGAAACTATGGCTAATATAGAATCAATTACACGAAACCTTGCAAAGAACAACGATGAATTAACAAGAACACTTGAAAATCTTGCATCAGTTAGCGATTCAATCGCCCAATTAAATATCCGTTCATCAATTAACAACCTTGACCAGTCGCTGGCAAATCTCAATTCAATTCTAATAAAAATAAATGATGGCACAGGAACTGCCGGAATGATCATAAACAATGACTCATTATATTACCAGTTTGTTGAAACAAT
>DAOVLD010000105.1 GCA_030631445.1 Bacteroidota bacterium | reverse complement strand
TGATCCCTACAACAGAATCAGCCAATATCTGTTGGGTAATAGTTGTATCACTAATATCCAATAATTGCCCTGATGTTACTGTATCAATTTGTGTTTCCATTGCACTGTCAGGCAATGATTTTACCTGTGGCAGAAAGATTGTATCTTTTGGTGAAATGATATAATTGAGATTATTATAGGGATAGGATTCGAGAAATTTCATGGTTGAATCAATAGGACTGTTTATCACATAACAGGCAATCCGGTATAAAGCATAACGAAAAGGATCGTCAGGATCTTTCCATATCTCATCATTCAAATAAAACGACATAAGGTATTCCACCGCAGTTCTGATTGAATCATTTAACTCATCCATCGCTTCATCCAATTGTAATGTATCAATAACAAAATGTTCATCAACCCGTGGTATTGTATCCGGTCTGTTCACCCTGAAGGAATCTGCCTGTCCATAAAGACCAATACTATAGCTGATAAATAATAAGATTATTATTATCTTTTTCATGTGTAAAATTTTTCGAAATGAACCTGTTATGTTTCTTAACCTATTCAAATTCTGTTAATTTTCTTAACTTTGTTATGTAACTGCAAAAATAATTAATAGTCTTTAAAATATGTATTGTTGTTCAGGTTTTTAATAACCCTCCATTCAACAATTCATAATTATTGATAACTAATCAGTACTTAAAGTGAACTAAAGGTGAGTAAGTTGAGTAAGTTGAGTAGTTGAGTAAGGAAGAGCAAAGTGCTGAGTGCAAAGAGTAAATAAGCATTTACTCGTAACACGAAACACGTAACCCGTAACTTTGGACATTTTATCATTCTATCATTTTATACTAAAGGCATTGAATAGTAAATAGCATACATCAAAATGACATACTTTGAGATCAAAGCCTGCAGGCGATATGTGAACATAAAAAACAGGGATGCTTTTTCCTCCTGTTAATTCCACCCGGTAGAAATACCTCTCCCGGTGTTATATCAGTAACACCATTTCATAATTTTTTGTAGCAATTAATTTTTATCATTTACATAAACAATCAAAAAAACAATATGGATTTACCATTTGCTGAACCTTATAAAATAAAGATGGTTGAGCCTCTTCACAAAAGTACGAAAAATGAAAGGCTTAAGTGGATAAAAAATGCCAGGTACAACCTTTTTAACCTGAAAAGCGAACAGGTATTTATCGACCTGCTTACCGATTCAGGCACAGGAGCTATGAGCGATAAACAATGGTCAGCCCTTATGCAGGGAGATGAAAGCTACGCCGGTTCTTCTTCGTATGAGAAGTTAAAAAATGCTATAAGAGAAATAACCGGATTTGAATATTTTCTGCCTACCCACCAGGGACGTGCAGCTGAAAATGTACTATTCTCAGCCCTTATTAAAGAAGGCGATATAATACCCGGAAACACGCACTTTGATACAACAAAAGGACATATTGAATTTAGAAAAGCGTTTGCAGTGGATTGTACTATTAATGAGGCTTTTGACACAACCGTTTATCATCCTTTCAAAGGGAACATCGATCTTGATAAGCTCGGGAAAGTGCTGAAAGAAAATCAAAAAGGAAAAATTCCTTTTATTATTGTTACACTCACTTGTAACAGCTCCGGTGGTCAACCTGTAAGCCTTGATAATTTAAAAAATATTCATGAACTGGCTAAAAAATATGGGATTATGGTTATCTATGACTCGGCACGTTTCGCTGAGAATGCTTTTTTTATCAAATCCCGGGAAGAAAAATACAAAGGAAAAAGTATCCGTAAGATTGTCAGAGAAATGTTCTCATACGCTGACGGGATGACAATGAGCAGTAAAAAGGATGCAATTGTAAATATGGGAGGTTTTATCGGATTACGCGACAAGGAACTTTACAGGAAAGCAACAACCTACAACATAATGTTTGAAGGGTTTATAACTTATGGAGGCTTATCAGGAAGAGATATGGAAGCATTGGCTCAAGGATTATACGAAGGAACAGAATATGACTACCTTGAGTCACGGATCAACCAGGTGCATTACCTTGGAAAACTGCTTAAAGAGCAAGGGATTTCGGTACAGGAACCTTTCGGTGGTCATGCAATATTTGTCGATGCCAAACGATTCCTGCCTCATGTCCCTAAAGAAGAATTTCCTGCCCAGACCCTGGCTACCGAACTCTATATTGATGGCGGTGTCCGGGGGGGTGAAATCGGCACCCTGCTTGCCGACAGGGATCCTGTTACCAGGAAAAACAGGTATCCCGAACTTGACCTGGTTCGTCTGGCAATACCGCGAAGAGTATATACAAATAATCACATGGATTATGTAGCTGCTTCATTAGCCAGGGTATATAACCGAAGAAATGAATACAGAAAAGGATTACGAATTGTATGGGAAGCACCAATCATGAGACATTTTACTGTAGAGCTTGAACCTGTGCAATAAGGCAAATTATGAAAGATTTCACTAACGGCAGTGAACGAAAACTTATTTTTCAGTTTGCTCTTCCAATGTTGACGGGAAATGTTTTTCAGCAACTTTATAACATTGTTGACAGTATAATTGTCGGAAATTTTATCGGAAAAGAAGCTCTTGCTGCCGTGGGAGCATCTTTCCCTATAATTTTTACAATGATTGCCCTGATAATTGGAATCGCCTCAGGTTCAACTATTGTAATTGCACAGTTTTTTGGCGCCAGGGATTATCAAACAGTACGAAAAATGATCGATACATTGCTTATCTTTCTGTTTTTCGCATCTATTCTTGTCACAATTATCGGGATAACATTCACTGAGCAAATATTACGGATTATTCAACTACCTGAAGATATTATCCCACAAGCAAAGGCTTATCTGGACATATATCTTGCGGGAATGATCGTTTTTTTTGGTTTCAATGGTATCAGTGCGATTTTACGCGGGTTAGGCGACTCAAAGACCCCTATGTATTTTCTTATTATTTCAACTTTGTTGAACATTGGTCTTGACCTGCTGTTCGTACTGGTTTTCAAATGGGGTATCAAAGGAGTAGCTATTGCTACTATTCTGTCGCAAGGCATAGCATTTATTTCTGCTATAATTTATCTCAATTCCACACATAAGATCATAAGGTTTAGGCTGAAGAACCTGACTTTTGATATGGGTCTGTTCAAAAAAAGTTTCAGGATCGGACTGCCTACCGGGATACAACATACCTTTGTCTCTTTGGGAATGATGGCTGTCCTGACAATTGTAAATCTTTTTGGCACCAATGTAATAGCCGCGTATTCTGTTGTACTGCGTATCAATTCAATTGCAACCTTACCTGCAATGAACTTTGCTGCCGCCCTCGCAACTTTTGTTGGCCAGAATCTCGGGGCAGGTAAAACCCACCGGGCAACAAAAGGGCTGAAAGAAACTATCTTAATGTCATCTCTGGTATCAGTATCGGTAAGTATCCTGGTAATTGTATTTGGGAAATTCCTGATGGTGCTCTTTACCCCTGATCCTGAGGTAATACGAATTGGAAAAGAATATCTGATGATCGTCGGTTCATTTTATATCATTTTCTCCATTATGTTTTCTATAAATGGTGCCCTTCGTGGTGCAGGTGATACACTTATTCCCATGTTTATTACACTATTATCCCTCTGGTTTATTAGAGTTCCTGTTGCATATTTACTGTCAAAAAGTATTGATGAAACAGGTATATGGTGGGCATTTCCTATTGGCTGGCTGGCAGGCGCCGTCCTCTCATACCTCTATTACCTTACCGGGAGATGGAAAACCAAAGTTGTGGTTGAAAAACAAAAACCGGAAACAGGTAAACTCTTTACCGTAACAACAGAAAATTGAAAATTCTACCGATTATCGTAACTTTGCTATTTATTTAATAATACATCTTCTATGATCCACTCAATGACCGGTTTTGGAAAAACCATTTGCGAACTTCAGGGAAAGAAACTAAATATCGAAGTTAAATCACTTAACAGCAAACAGCTTGATATATATACAAGAATTCCACATATATATAAAGAGAAAGAATTAGAGATCCGTAATCTTTTGAAGCAAAAACTCGACCGTGGAAAAGTGGAGTTTGGTATTTATATTGACACGATAGAAGACGAAAAGACTGCTATTATCAACAAGAGTGTAATAATTAACTACTACAAACAGTTAAAAGAAATCACTTGTGAACTTGATATTGAGCAGAGCGAACAGTTAATACCTGCTATTATGCGATTACCTGATACTGTGAAATCTGAATATGATGAGATGGATGAAAAGGAATGGAAAAAGGTAGTATTTTGTATCAGGAAAGCTATCACAGAATTGATCAGCTTTCGCACCCGTGAAGGAGCAGCTTTGAAAAAAGACATGATTGAAAGAGTGAAAATGATTGAGTCATATCTTCAACAGGTTGTCCCACTTGAAAAAGAAAGGATCAACAGGATCAGGCTAAGACTAAATAATAATTTAAATGAGTTTATTTCAACTGAAAATTTTGATGCTAACAGATTTGAACAGGAAATGATTTTTTATCTCGAAAAACTTGATATTTCTGAAGAAAAAGTCCGGTTAAAAGACCATTGTGAGTATTTTTTAGAAAATGTATCCAAAGGATCTCCTATTGGAAAAAAACTGGGATTCATTTCACAGGAAATGGGAAGAGAGATCAATACACTCGGTGCAAAAGCTAACGATACCGGGATTCAGAAACTGGTTATACAAATGAAAGATGAGCTGGAAAAGATAAAAGAACAATTGCTGAATGTTTTGTAAAGAAGAACATAGCTTTGAATAAAAACAGGAAAGAGGGAAAAATGGTTATTTTTTCGGCGCCATCAGGAGCCGGGAAGACTACCATTGTAAAACGTCTGCTTAAACATTATCCTGATCTGGAATTTTCAATTTCGGCATGCACAAGAAGAAAGCGAATGAAGGAAGTTGACGGAAAGGATTATTATTTCTTAACTGTTAATGATTTCAAAGAAAAGATCAGGAATAATGATTTTATTGAATGGGAAGAGGTTTACCCTGACCATTTCTATGGCACACTTAAAAGTGAAGTTTACAGGATATGGGAAAAAGGCAAACATGTAATCTTTGATGTTGATGTTGTTGGAGGACTTAATATTAAGAAACAATTTGGCACACAAGCATTATCATTATTTGTAAAACCCCCATCCATTGAAGAACTTAATAAACGACTTATAAACAGGTCGGCAGATAGTAAAGAAAATATACTAAAACGTGTGGCAAAAGCTGAACAGGAAATGACCTATGCTAAACAATTCGACATTGTAATAATAAACGAAAATCTTGACATTGCAACCGGCGAAGTTATTACTGTAGTTTCCCGTTTTCTCGAAAACTAATTAATAATGTCAGTCCGTTAAATTCGAGCCCACTCCGAAAAGTCGAAAAAAATGCCACACAAAAACACCCCGATACAATCGTTCCCTGTTCAATATTGCCCGCCCTGTGTAATTGCTTTGCACCACTTCGTGGATTACACAGGGCAAGCAATTTCTTTGAATCTTCGTGCCTTTGTGATTTCTAATTTTTAATTTGTAATTTGTAATTTCTAATTCATTGTGTATTTAATACCTATATTTCGGAATAATGAAGAAAATTGGCTTATACTTCGGGTCTTTCAATCCTATACATATCGGTCATCTGGCTATTGCGAACTATATGATCGAGTTTTCACCTGACCTTGACCATATCTGGTTCGTTATCAGTCCGCAGAACCCCTTAAAGAAAAAATCGACCCTTCTCGCCAATCATCACCGGCTATATCTTACAGAACTGGCAATAGGGAATAATCCTGAACTGGAAGCATCTGATATCGAATTTTATTTACCCAGACCCTCCTACACAATTAATACACTTACCTATCTTGAAGAACGATATCCAACCAACCGGTTTGCTTTGATTATGGGTGCAGATAACCTGAAAACAATAAAAAAATGGAAAAATTATGATCTGCTACTCGAAAAATATGAAATCTATGTATATCCCAGGCCCGGATATCCAACAGACAAAATTACTGCTGAAGAAAACATATTGAAAAATGCAGTGATCCACTATGTTGATGCACCGCTAATGGAGATCTCATCCAGCTTTATTCGCATGTCAATAAAAGAAGGAAAAAATATCCGGTATTTCCTGCCACCCAAAGTTTATGAATACATCCGGGATATGCATTTTTATGAAAAGTGAAAAAAAGTATTGCATTGTTACGGGTTACGAGTTACGGGTTAAGATCGCATTTTTCTTAACTTCATCATTCTATATTCTACATTATTCCAGGAAGTTCAAGGTTTAAGGTTTATAAAATTAATTACGTTATTAATTACGTTATTAATGCCGTTATTAATTACGTTATTATTTTTGTTTTATGAAAAGCACCAAACGAAGTAATATATATTTATATACATATATTCTCTAACTCACAACCTCACTATAAAACTCCCTGAGATCCAGCGGCCGGGCATTGGAAGGTTCCCGAGGTCCATATAGTCCGTGTCAAAGAGATTACGGATATCCAGTGATACTTTTATATGTTTTCTTTCCATCCGCAAGCGTACATCGGTAAGAAAAAACGTATCATAAGGGGTTTCCACGCCCGAGGGATACGCCGTATAGGTCCCGGC
>DAOVLD010000289.1 GCA_030631445.1 Bacteroidota bacterium | reverse complement strand
TAATTTTCAACAAATCATATGTTTTTATGAACATTTTATGTTTATAAGAACTGCATTTTTTATATCATAAGGAAGGTTCAATTTAATATCTTTATGTTCTGGAAAAAAATGGTTTTGGTAGATTTGCAAAGACGAAAAATGTTGTTAATTAAGTGATAACAGAATTCTAATATTATATCACTTACCGGGTATGCTGTTTAGACAATAATTTGTGAAAACATCCTTATATAAATATGCAAAAAGTAAATGTAATTATTCAGTGCCTTAAGTTTGAAATGACTAAATGAAGAAGTGACAAAAGTGTCTAAAATGCCTAAAGTTTAAACTTCTTTTCTTCTCAACTTTAGTTCACTTTAAACTTTAGCTCACTTTAAACTTTTTCTCAATTTTTCATATTGACCGATTAGCCGAAGTATAAGTACTGATTAGTTACAAGTAAATAATAACAAAAGTAATATGAAGTATATCAACAAACAATTTCATAATACAAAATACATTATAAAACTATGGCAATAAAAAGCAGTCCTGGAAAGAAAAAATTATCTCCGTTAAACCTTGATGTTGGGAAGGTTCCCCCTCAGGCAATTGACATTGAAGAAGCAGTGCTTGGAGCAATTTTGATGGAAAAAGATGCTGTGATCTCGGTTTTGGATATTCTGAAACCCGAAAGTTTCTACAAAGATGCTCATCAGAAAATATACAATGCAATTGTGGAATTATCGACAAAGGAGAAACCCATTGATATACTTACTGTAACAGAAGAACTCAGGTCGAATGATGAGCTTGAAAGTGTCGGGGGGCCTTTCTATATAACACAGCTCACAAATCGGGTTGCTTCATCTGCACATATTGAGTATCATTCACGGATTGTTGCACAGAAGTATATTCAGCGTGAATTGATACGAATTTCTTCCGAGATACAGAACAGAGCATTTGACGATAGTATTGATGTTGATGATCTGCTTGATTTTTCTGAAAGGGAGCTATTTAATATTGCTGAGGGAAATATAAAAAGAGAAACTGCAAAAATAAATGTCTTAATTAAGAAGGCAATTGAACGAATTGAGGAAGCTGCAAAGCATGAGGAAACCCTTGTGGGTGTACCATCAGGATATACAAAACTCGACAGGCTGACATCGGGATGGCAGAAATCTGACCTTATTATAATTGCTGGCCGTCCATCTATGGGAAAAACAGCTTTTGCCCTGTCAATGGGAAGAACTATTGCCGTTGAACATAACCGTCCAATCGCTTTCTTTTCACTCGAAATGTCATCTGTTCAATTAGTGAACCGTCTTATTGTCAGTGAAACAGAGTTGCCCTCTAACCGGATCAGGAACGGGAATCTTGATGAACATGAATGGAAACAACTTGATACTAAGATAAAACAACTTGTTGAAGCACCTATTTATATTGATGATAGTCCTGCAATTTCAATTTTTGAATTGAGGGCAAAATGCAGAAGACTAAAACTGCAACATGATATACAACTTATTTTTGTGGATTATCTTCAGTTAATGACCGGACCACCTAATACATTAAGTCGTGAACAGGAGGTTAGTTCTATTTCCAGATCATTGAAAAGCATAGCAAAAGAACTGGATGTTCCGATTATTGCCCTGTCGCAGTTGAACCGGTCGGTTGAAATACGTTCGGGAAGTAAAAGACCACAACTTTCTGACCTTCGTGAGTCAGGTGCCATTGAACAGGATGCTGATATGGTTCTTTTTATTCACCGCCCGGAGAAATATGGTATATTTGAGGATGATGATGGTAACTCCCTGGTGGGACTGGCAGAAATTCTTTTGTCTAAGAATCGTAACGGACCAATAGGCGATATTATTTTGCGTTTCCGTGAAGAGTTTGCCAAATTTGTAGAGTTGGATGAAATACCTGTTAGTGAAATGTCATCAAATGATGATTTGAAAACTTATACGGTTGGATCAAAAATGAATAGCTATTCCGGTCAGAAAGGGAAAGAAGGTTCAAATAAAAATCCGGAAGCAAGTAATGAACCACCTTTCTGATACGAAACGTGGTTAGGAGAGAAAAAATGATATTGACAACTGAAATATAGAGGAATAGTAAATAACTGCGTTTTGAAATTTGGAGATTTTAAATTTAGTAAGGGTATTTATGAAGGTCTGGAGGCAATGGGTTTTGATAATCCAACACCTATCCAGGAAAAAGCAATACCTCCAATTCTCAGGAAGCAGGATTTAATAGGTTGTGCTCAAACCGGTACTGGTAAAACAGCGGCTTATATCCTTCCTCTTCTTGAGCATATTTCCAACGAAACTTCAGGAAAAGGACAAATACATACACTTGTCCTGGCTCCGACACGTGAACTGGCTATGCAGATAGACCAGCACTTTGAAGGGTTTTCGTACTTTGTCCCTGTTAGCAGTATTCCTATCTACGGAGGTGGGGATGGCTTAACCTGGAATCAACAAAAAACAGCTTTGGTTGAAGGAGCAGATGTTATCGTTGCTACACCGGGCAGATTACTGGCACATATTCAATTAAAATATGTTGATTTTAG